>CALHAX010000118.1 GCA_937931785.1 uncultured Hyphomicrobiaceae bacterium
ATCGACGACGTGCTGCAGATGGCGGGCACCACACTCAACGGTGGCGCACGCCGGATCCTCGAAGAGGAAAATGACAGCTATGAAGAGGATGTCGAAATCCCCGTCTTCGGCGCCTACGATCCCGCCAACCCCGCCTTCGGACTCACTCGACATGAGTGCCGTGGATAATTTTATTCTCGTGTAATGCAAACCTGACGTCATTTTCGCAGGTGCTGCTTACCAGACGCCCTTTGTCACACCGGTCCACAGATAACCCCACAGGGTTGGATGAAACCACTGGGCGGACGCAAGTTGTATGCGCTGTGGCGCAAGCGTGCCGTTGAGAGCATCGCGTACTGCGCCGACCAACAAATCTCGTCCGACGACCGCTTGCAGAAGTGGATAGGTTACAAAATTATCGGCAGGCGTTGCCGTAAATCGACGCCAATAAAGCTCCTTCCCCGTGTCCACCCCCTCATCCACCAGATGAACCGTGACGCCAGCGCCTGCGGGATCGCTATTCGCGAAGGCCCAATAGCCTCCATTCATGCCGCGGTACGATGGATTGAGGCCAGCATGATAGTTTATGACTGGCGCATCTGTGCACAGAAGTGTCGGCCTGCGCACCATACGGGTGCCGACGAGCACAACGACTTTGGGATTGGCCGCCCGGATCAGTTCTCGACAGGCCTCATCGTTGACGGAGGTGACGTGGTGATGCGTGATGGAGTTTGGCAGCGTTGTCGACAACCCGCCTTCGGTTATAATTTGTGTTTTGCGTTCTGATGCGCGCCTGTGCAAAAGCTTGAGCAAGATCCCGAAGCCGACTTGCCCTGCAGCCTTTATCGGACCCAGCATCCTGAGACGCCGCTTGACCATCACGGATGTGGGTTGTTTTTCTTCCTGAATGACCGTGACCGGCCCGAAGTGCTGCGCCAGTACAGTGGCCATCACGACTGGTATGTCACCTTCCCCTATCAGCATCACGATGTCACCTTGCCCGGCAGGCTCCCCCGGACGGAGGACATCCGATGCTGGCACATGGGAGCGCAGAACCGCGCTCGGCCCCGGAAGTTGTATCGCGTGTTCGTTCGCCACAGGCTCATCATGAGTATCGTTAACCAGAACCACGGAACACTCCTGCTGCGTTGATTAATCGGATGCAGTCCTGTTGGTGCATGCAAATCTCCGGCCATCAAAACGTGAAGGAGTGACGTGGGAAAGAGGATCGATGCAGCGACGTCATCAGAGTCACTTAAACGCCAAACAGAGAGAATTCCATCGCTACGGGCCGCCGTTCAAGCATGGCATGACGGAGACTTGCTTGTGGGAAAGACACGCGGCGATTGTCTTTACTCTTGAAATGGACATCATCATACCCAATCCCTTTTCAAAGAAGAGAACAACATCGGCGCAACCCCTTTGAACAGAACCGTCATCCTGCTGCTTACCCTGCCCCTCGTCGTCGGTGCTGGTCTGAGTTTCAGCGGCCACGGCACACAGACCCCGGAGACCACTGTGACAGCACGTGACAACAGTCGCGTTCACAAGGCTGCAACGCGCACAATCCTGACAGTAACCGGAACCTATACCGCCCGGGCGAGCGGGGTGGACTGTCCGAAAATCAAGACAACCGATGGTGCACTGGTGACCCTCAATCACGTTTCGGCAAGCATCGCACTTCAATCGCGGCTGCGCGTGACCGGCTATATGTCACATAATCTCAATTGTCGTGGTGAAGTATTGTTCGTCACTCATATTGAGAGAATCCAGTAGAATGCCAGTGTCTCTTGATCTTTCGGAAATCCACAAACTACATTTTCTTGAATTGGTGGTAACCGTTCACTAGGCACGCGATCTGATTACCACGGTCAGAAGGACCAAATGCATGGCTTTGCCCACCGATACCGAGTTCACCAATCAGTGGCACCTGCGAAACACTGGTCCTGGCTTGCTGGATCTGCACATCGTCAACATGGATGGTGTTACCTCGATCTGGGATGATTACACGGGTGCAGGTGTCGACGTGTTCGTGTTCGACGATGGCTTCGACTACACCCATTCCGATCTCTCGACCAACTACGACACAGCGCGTGATTTCGATTATGCCCTGAACACGTCCGACGCGATTGGCACCTCGACAGACAGCCACGGCACGGCGGTGATGGGCATCATCGGTGCGGAGCTGGACGGCACTGGAGCTGTGGGCGTGGCGTACGGCGCGAACATGATCGGAATCCGCGACTTCGACGGCGCAACGAGCACGTTCCAGTCCTTCTTTGCGCAACTTGATACCATTTTCACGGATGCGGCGGCGAACGGTGCAGACGTCATCAACATCAGTCAGGGTCTGGCGAATGTCACATCCACGATCTTTGCTGGTGATTTGATCGACTTTGCCGATATCGCACCGCTGCGTGCTGCGATCGACACTGCCGTTGATACCGGGCGTGGTGGACTCGGCGCGAACATCGTGAAATCCGCCGGCAACTCGCGTCTCGAAAACTATGACACGAACGCAAGCCCATGGTCGAACAACACGCAACAGACGATCGTGGCAGCCGTTGACCAGGACGGCACAATATCAAATTACTCATCGTTTGGTGCCTCCGTTCTGGTTTCAGGATTCGGCACACCAGGTGAAGTTGTCACAACAGATCGTGTTGGGGCAGATGGTTACGATGCGTCTGATTTTACCTCCACGTTCAATGGCACGTCGTCCGCGGCACCGATGGTGTCCGGTGTCGTTGCGTTGATGATGGAGGCCAACAGCGATTTGGGCTGGCGGGACGTTCAGGACATCCTTGCCTATTCCTCACGTCATGTCGGCAGCGTAGTGGACGATGCGACGGTCGCCGGAAGCGAACGCACGCCATGGCATTTCAACTCGGCAACGGACTGGAACGGTGGCGGACTGCACTATTCAATGGACTATGGATATGGGCTGGTTGATGCCCACGCCGCCGTCCGCATGGCCGAGGTCTGGCAAAGCATTGATGTGTCTCATACCAGCGCAAACGAGATCGAAACGCATGTTGATGGCGTAACAACGCCAGTGACGATCCCGGACGGTAACGCCGCAGGCACAAGTTTCATCCTGAACGAAGCTGACAACATCAGCGTTGAACGCGTGGTGCTCGAAGTCGAGTTCGACACGACCTTCCTCGGCGACCTCGAAATCTATATCACGTCACCGAACGGTGTCGAACATCTGTTGATTGCCGATCAGGCTGGCCCGCAAGCCTTTGACAATCGCTGGTTCTTCGAGAGCCAGGCTTTCCGTGGAGAAACCAGCTCCGGTGACTGGACCGTGCGCATTGTCGATAACGCGGCATTTGACATCATGAATGTGCAGGACATCGATCTTCGCACTTACGGTCATGCAATCACCGACAGAGACCACTTTGTCGTAACGGAAGAATTTGCTGATTACGCCGGCATCTCTAACCACGGCACTGCATTTAACGGTGGTGCCGGTACTGACACGTTGAATGCAGTGGCCGTTTATTCGGACACAACGATCAATTTGCAGAATGGCAGTGGAATAATCGACGGTCTTGCGATCACCAATTCCGGGATTGAACGCGTATACAGCGGCGATGGGAACGATACCCTCACGGGCAGCACTCAGAGCTTGTATCTCAATTCAGGCAGAGGCAACGATACTATCGTTGGCGGCGCATTGGGAGAAACGATCATTGGTGGTGCCGGCGCCGACCAGATGTACGGCTACGGTGGTGATGATGTCTATGACGTCGATGACATTGGAGATCGCGTCGCCGAGTTGGCCAATCAGGGCTACGACACCGTCAACAGTTCAGTGAGCTTCGTCCTGGCACCAGACGTCGAAGAGCTCAATCTGACCGGCACCGGCAACAGCGACGGGCTGGGCAACGGTGGCGCCAACATCATCCGGGGGAACGATGGAAACAACGGACTCGCGGGGGGGAATTCCGGGGATTTGCTGATCGGTGGCGCCGGGAACGATTCGCTCGACGGACAGAATGGCTCCGACATCATGCGTGGTGGAACAGGTTCGGATGGGTATCACGTTGACCGCGTTGGTGATGTCATCGAAGAAGATTTTAATGGCGGCGAATTCGATATCGTTCGCACTGCTGTCTCGATCACTTTGCCCGACAACGTCGAAATCCTGATCATGAAAGGGGGCACAGCAAACCCCATCGACGCGATCGGGAATGACGGCATAACAGATGATGTCAAAAACCTGATGCTCGGAAATGGATCTGTCAATTCCATCACCACGTTCGGGGGGCGTGATGTCATTCTGGGTCTGTCGGGTGACGATACAATTTCTGCGGGTGCCGGCCGCGACAACATCGCCGGAGGTGTCGGTGCCGATACGCTGACCGGTGGAACCGGAGACGATCTCTTCAACTACACACATATCCTTGATGCCGGTGACACGATCACAGACTTCTCAACTGCAGAAGTCGATGTTCTCGATCTACGCGCGATGTTCGACACGTTTGCCGGAGGATCCGTACTTGATACCAATACTGCGCAGAGCGGCGGATATCTCAACCTTGTCGACAATGGCAATAGCATCTCTGTCCAGGTCGATGCCGATGGGGGTGGAGATAATTACATTCTGTTGGCACTTCTGCAGAACGTAACAGAGGACGTGACAATTGTGGACAATTTCATTCTGGTTTGAGACGATTGATGTTTGTCTCGCGCCCCAGGTTGCGGCGCGGCGCGCGGCGTGCGGCGCGATCATCATCATTCATCCAGAAGAAATGACAACACCACAGCTGGTGATGTCACGGATTGGCACTCCAGTGCCCTGTCTTCCCGAACCACACGAAAACTTTTCAGACACCTCACAATTTCCCAGAGTTGTAAAATCGCGTCGTCCAACATGTCCGCACCAATATCCGAACTGAGCGTTTCACAAGATTGATCAAGACGATTGATAGGGTGTGTCCGACTTAGACGGCTTCTACGAAGTAGAGGCACCGGGATGCCAGTGGAGCTATCTGGACCGTCGCGTTATGGGTCCATTTGCTTCAGACGCGCTATAGCTGTCGCGTTCATATCGATCTCTGCGGAAAGTCTATTTTCTCCTTCTCGCAACAAAAAAGGCGGACCCGAAAGCCCGCCTTTTTCATTTATCTCTTTTGTATCGAAGAGTTATTCGGCGGCTGCAGGTTCGCTGCTTTCGCCTGCATCTTCAGCTGGAGGCGCTGGCGGTGGTGTGAACGCGGCCTCTGCGACGAGTGCTGCTTCCTTTGCACGATCTGCGGCAAGCTTC
>CALHAX010000119.1 GCA_937931785.1 uncultured Hyphomicrobiaceae bacterium
TCTTGCTGTCCGGATGTGAAAAGCCGATGGCATTCGACAGGAGGTTGAACAAAACCTGCTTCATCCGGTTGGCATCCGCCACGACCTCATTGATACCGGGCTCAACCTGTACCTGAAGCTGGATACGCGCACGATCCAGCTTCTCGCGAATACCAAGCACGGCACCTTCGATAATATCTGCGATGAACACAGGTTCCCGGGACAGTGCAAACGCACCAGCATCAATCGTGGCCAGATCAAGAATATCATTGACGATGGTAAGAAGCGTATTTGACGAGACGTGAATATCTCCAAGATATTCTCTCTGCTTTTCATTCAACGGTCCGGTTCGTTCGTTCCGCAGTAACTCACTGAACCCGATGATGTTCGTCAAAGGTGTTCTAAGCTCGTACGACACATGTGAAACGAAGTCGTTTTTCAGACGATCCGCTGCTTCCAGCGCTTCCGTGCGCTCGATAAGCGCGCGTTCGACACGCATCTGATCCGTAATGTCGATAAAGGTCAACAGGGTCGCACTATCGGGTAGTGGAATGCAGGTCCACGCAATAACGGTCCCATCCGATCTCGTCATTTGCCCGCCGACAGGTTCGCGTGTATCTGCAATCGTTGCAACAGATTGATGAATCTGGGTCCACGCTGACGTATCATCGTACAAGGCACGGCATGCGTTGATGACCTCTTCGATGTGCAGTTTCTTCTCCAACGCATCAGTCGACAAGTTCCAGATTTGGGCAAAAGAGGGATTGAAAAGACGAATGCGCCCGTCCGGCGCAAACACCGCAACACCCTCGGCCAGATTGTCCAGCGTTTCGCGCTGAACATTGATCATCTCATTGTAACCGCGCTCAAGCGCCAGCCGTTCGGTCACATCATCGTAAAGGTACGCCATCCCCCCGTCAGGTCGTGGTTCGGCGCGGAGATGGATCGAACGACCATTCGGCAAATGCCACCAGTCTTCATGCGGCATGCGCGTGCGATATCCCTCAAGCAGTCGTTCCCGCCATTTTCGGTAGTTCCCGCTATCGGGAAGCGCCCCGGCATTACGAAGATGATCAAGTATTTCCGTATCGCGCGGTTTGCTGTCCAGCAACTGGGCATCAAGGTTCCATAGACTGACATATGCTTCGTTGTAGAACGTAAGGTGCTGATCTCTGCCAAAGATCGCCACCGCAGTCGAAACCCGATCGAGCGTTCCTTCGTTGGCAGCACTCTGACGAGACAATTCGCCTTCAGCCACCTCAAGAGCTTCCGCGTCAGAGGCAAAAAGTGCAATTCGCTTATCCAGCGGCACAACAACCAGATCAAATGCCCGGCGCTCGCCATGAATGATCATGTGCAGGCGCTTACGTGTAGGGGCCACTCCGTCCATATCATTCGGCAATGCAGCCCGGTCCCGCGATTCGAGCAGTTCAAGTTGCGCTTCAAGGACATCATCAAGAGACGACGCATCGACCGCTTCAACATACGCTTTGTTCGCCCAATCAATCATTCCGTCTTCATCATGGAACCAGACAAGCATGGGGAGTGTGTCGAGCAGTGCCCTGTTGCTTCGCGTGTCTTGCGAAAGAACCTGGTACTTCTGTTGCAGTTCAGCAAACCTGAGCCGCTCACCAGCCGCATCGCGCAATTTCAGATAAGCCCTGCTCCCGTGAACCCGGCACGCGGCTTCGATCGAAGCTCCGCTCGCACTTCGAATGACGAACATGCTCCCCGTACCGAACCGGAACATGGTGTCGAGATGATCCGTCAGCAGTTTCGCAGAATCCGCCTGCAGCCACGTTGGAAACCGCAAGAGCGTATCGATGTCTTGTGGTGCATCAGAGAGATTATGAGCGAGGAGAGAGGCTGCTCCATGATGATCCCAGGCGATAACGAGTGCTGGCTCGGCCTGAATCACCATTTCCGCAGCAGCAAGATCCCCTCTCAGATGGTTCGCTTCGTTGGCGGCCTCGCGCTCGAACCGACGGGCATCCCGCACAGCGCGCAAGAGCAGAGCGACCGCGATCGACATGAAAAAAAACGCTCCACCAACCACAGCAAGAACGACAAGCGTGCGCGGCGCCAGCGCCCAGTTTTGGGCATTGGCAGATGGTGTTCCCGAAGAAAGCGCAATCGTCAAAATGCCAACGCAAGCCACACTCACCAGCATGAGACCGGCAAGTTGACGAAAGATATTCGCAGATTGGGCGTCATCTGGCTCGTAAGCCATAGGCTATGGCGCTCCGCTAGGGACCACCCGGCAAACGTTCCGCAACGCAGCACAAAGACATGCGGCCCCGGCGCGCGGTGACCTCGATCAGAAAAAACGAATCAGCAGTATTATGCTCGCACGTTATGCAAAAGTACCAGCCCGACGCACATGCCGGACAAGTTTCTTGCCGTCAGCGTGCCTCGAACGCACGGATGTATGCAGACGCGCAGCCTGGAAGGCATAGCCTCTAGGCTGCGCGTCGTTCGATGGGGTGCGATACCGTTCTAGTAGCGGTATTCTTCAGACTTGAATGGCCCAGACTGCTCAACGCCAATGTAAGACGCCTGCTCTGGTGTCAGTGTTGTCAGTTTTGCACCAAGCTTTTCAAGGTGCAGGGTAGCGACCCGCTCGTCCAGATGCTTTGGCAGAACATAAACCTTGTTTTCGTACTTCTCACCTTTTGACCAAAGCTCTATCTGCGCCAGCGTTTGGTTCGAGAACGAAGCAGACATGACAAAGCTTGGGTGACCGGTTGCATTGCCAAGGTTCACGAGACGCCCCTCGGACAGCAAAACCATGCGCTTGTCGTCAGGAAACGTGATCAAATCAACCTGCGGTTTCACATTCGTCCATTTGTGGTTTTTCAGCGCTGCGACCTGAATTTCATTATCGAAGTGGCCGATGTTGCAAACAATCGCCATGTCCTTCAACTGGCGCATGTGTTCGATCGTTACGATGTCCTTGTTGCCAGTTGCCGTGACAACGATATCAACGCGAGGTGCAGCTTCTTCCAGGGTCACGACCTCGAAGCCGTCCATTGCCGCTTGCAGCGCGCAGATCGGATCCACTTCTGTCACCAGAACACGTGCACCAGCACCTGCCAACGACTGTGCCGAACCCTTGCCAACGTCACCGTAACCGCAAACAACCGCAACCTTCCCGGCCATCATCACGTCAGTGCCACGACGAATCGCATCCACCAGAGACTCCCGGCAGCCATACTTGTTGTCGAACTTCGACTTGGTTACTGAATCGTTCACGTTGATCGCAGGGAACGGCAGCTCACCTTTTTCCTGCAACTGATACAAGCGCATAACGCCCGTGGTTGTTTCCTCAGACACGCCTTTGATCGCATCACGCACCTTCGAATACCAACCCGGCGTTTCAGCCAGACGCTTCTTGATCTGGGCGTAGAAGTACTCTTCTTCCTCGGATTCCGGTTTGTCGAGTACGGATGGATCCGTTTCGGCCTTGGCGCCGATCAGCGCCAGCATCGTGGCATCGCCGCCGTCATCCAGGATCATATTGGCGGTTTCGCCATTACCCCAGTCAAGAATACGGTCCGCATAATCCCAATACTCTTCGAGCGTTTCACCCTTTACAGCAAAAACCGGAATGCCAGCAGCCGCGATTGCCGCTGCCGCATGGTCCTGGGTGGAGAAGATATTGCACGACGCCCAGCGAACCTCGGCACCGAGTGCCACAAGCGTCTCGATCAGAACCGCCGTCTGGATTGTCATATGAAGTGAACCAGCAATCCGCGCGCCTTTCAGCGGTTGTGCGCCACGGTGCTCTTCCCGAACGGCCATGAGACCCGGCATCTCGTGCTCGGCAATCGTAATCTCTGTCCGCCCAAAATCTGCAAGAGAAATGTCGGCAACAACGTAGTCTGGGTTCGCACTCATGGATCGGTCCGATTTGTCTGAAAATGAAAGGTTATGGGTTTGCGCCCTGTTAGCACCTGCAGATGCCGGACGCCAAAAGGTTAATTCTGCAGCCTGTTAATCATTGTGTCGCGTACAGTTCAAGCATTGATCCCCTCACACATGGCGTCATCGCGTCGCTTCGGGTTGCCGCATAATTTAGATCGCATTTTAGCAAATCCAGCCACACACCATTGAGGTTAACCGCGAGCATTCCCGGCAAATTTCGCCAAATAACGAGATGCATAAAATTGTAGGAATAGATTTCAGAAATCCCGAAGTGCTCATGGTGTTTCCTGTCTCCACCAAACAGGAGGCGAACTATGTTCTTTTTCAAATCAAGACGTGTACCGCACGTTATAGACAAGGTTCCGGGTCTTTCCCCGCAACCTCACCAGGATCTTCAGGCATCAAGTACGATGCGTCGCACACGCCGGTTCAGCGAAAGCCGTGCCGGTAACGTGTCGATTATTTTCGGTCTCATGGCCGTGCCGTTTGTATCGTTTGCAGGATTGTCTGTCGACTTTGCAGCAGCCACACGGGAAAAATCAAAAATCCAGTCCGCACTTGACTCCGCAGCACTCGCTGCCGGTCGTGCCTTCCAGGTTTCAGGATCGGAAGCAGACGCAAAAGCCGCTGCTGCGCTCTACTTTAACAAGCAGACCGGATACAACCTGACAGTGAACACGGTCGATCAGGGCACATTCGTTCTGACGGTTGGCAGCCAGGAAAACATTCCAACATCCTTCATGGGCGTTCTGGGATCCAACTATGACACACTTCCGGTTCAGGCCCTTTCGCGGGCCCAACTGGTCCGTGAAGAACAGGGCGATGAAGTCGAAGTTGCCATGATGCTCGACATCACGGGCTCCATGAGCGGCTCGCGTATCGCGGATTTGAAATCGGCTGCGTCTGATCTGGTCAATATCCTGGTCAACGACGGGGAAGATGAAGTGCGGGTTGCGCTTGCACCGTTTTCTCACGCTGTGAATGTCGGTCCTTACTTCAACCAGATGACCAACACCGACGACGACGATGGCTACGGCGGAACGTGCGTCGTTGAACGCACCGGCAACAAGAAGTACAGGGATCATCCACCGAGTTCAGACAACAAATACTTCAGAACTCTCAACGCCGGTCGTATAGACGAAAATAAAACCAGCAGTTACTGGCGCTGCCCAGGGGCAGAAATTGTTCCTCTCACATCTGACAAGTCGCTGTTGCTGAGTGAAATCGGCAGTCTGCCAACTCACGGCCACACGGCTGGTCACTTGGGAACGGCATGGGCCTGGTATCTCGTATCGAAGCGTTGGAGCAACATGTTCCCATCAAAACGTGCTCCGAGCAGTACGACAGACGGTGTCCGGAAAATTGTCGTGCTCATGTCTGATGGTAAATACAACCGGCAATGGTTCAACGACAATCACGACTCCGACGAGCAGGCCAAAAGGCTTTGTGAACAGATGAAGACATCTTCGAGCGGTGTCGAAGTCTTCTCTGTCGGGTTCGGTCTGAGCGAAGGAAGCGAAGCCTACAACCGTCTTGAGGCTTGTGCATCCGAGGATCAGGAAGACGGCATCAAGCACTTCTACCCGGCAGCAAACGGTGCCGAGCTGAAAGCAGCCTTCCGTGCCATTGCCTTCAACATCGCACAACTCCGCCTCGTGGAGTAGCAACAACGACCAACTGCCTCTTGGTAGGCCCGAGGGTGCGTTATGCGCCCTCGGGCTTTTGGGGCTTTCGCTAACACATAAGCCGCAGCGCGAAATCACAACGGAACTGTCACCTCAATCAGACTTATTTCTCTCCCATCTGATGTAACGGTCCCAATCACCCAGCATCTGAAACACCGTACTGATCATCCTCACCAAAGCCGCTTTCAATCAGAATTTTCAATGCTTCAAGAACGTTTTTCGCCTCAAGCCCGCTGGCCATGATGTCCAGCATCGAGCCCGGCCCCGCCGCCAGCATCATCAACCCCATGATTGACGTTCCACCAACAGTTTGCCCATCGCGCGTCACCGTCACGCTTGCATCAAACCCTTCCACGCATTGCACGAACTTGGCCGACGCCCGCGCGTGCAGACCGCGTTGATTGCAGATCGTGACTGTTATGGATTCCGTCATGAGAATAACCGTTGCCGCGCAAATGCTGTCGCAATGAACTGCGAATAAATGGTGTCGGTAAATCAGTTACGTGCGAGAATCTGGCTCGCCACGTTGATATACTTTCGCCCGGCATCGCGCGCCTGTTCCGCAATAGTGTCCAGCGGCCCACTCTCTCGAATGCTGGCTAGTTTCACAAGCATTGGAAGATTGACGCCAGCGATCACCTCGACCTTGGCCTCTTCCATGATCGAAATCGCAAGATTGGATGGTGTACCGCCGAACATATCCGTCAGCACAATGACGCCGTCGCCCTGATCTGCGGTTCGGACACACTCCAGAATGTCCTTGCGGCGCTGCTCCATATCGTCGTCTGGACCAATGGTGACGGTCTCCAACTGTTCCTGGTCGCCAACAATGTGCTCCACCGCAGCCCGAAACTCCGTTGCGAGCCCTCCATGAGTCACGATCACCAATCCGATCATGTCGCCCTCCAGGCAAACGTTTCAGTACAGTCTTCGCGCTCCTAACACAGAGGAACAGCGTTTGCATGCAGGTTGTGAACAGCTCTATGCTTAGGGCACGCGCAAATGTTCGAGTGCAACAAGCACTTTGGCGACAGCCGACGGTTCGATCAGAACCAGTTCAAGGCGTGGCACAGCGACAGACAGCACAAGGGCCGTCTGATCGTCTTTCGACGGCATGCGCGACACATCACCTGCAGGCACAGCGTCCACGACGAGGCCAATTGTCGTTTCAGGCTGCGAGCGCACGGGCATGATTCCGAGTCCTCGCACTTCGATCTGCCCCGCCAGATTGGGAGCAGCATGCGCAATCAGCCGGTCGTCTACAACGCGAAGTGCAACCTGATCGTCGCTGACCAGCCGAACAACATCGCCAGCAACGGATGCTGCAGTGTATAGCAACCTGAGCGCCAGATCAGATTTCCCGGAACCGGATGGACCACGGATCAGGATGCCGCTGCGCCCGATCGCTACGCAAGTTGCGTGGATTGTGCTACCGTCTGCGGCCACGCAACGCCTCGTACAATGGCAATTCAACAACGAAGCGCGCACCTGTGGTGGCCTTGTTGTTCTTATGTGTGTTTGCAGAGGCGTCCGTACTTCGGTTTTCGGCCCACAATTTACCCTTGTGCGCTTCCACAATATCACGCGCAATACTCAACCCCAGCCCGGAATTGTTACCGAAATCATCCGCGCCTCCCGGTCGATCCGTGTAGAAGCGATTGAACACGTTCTCAATACTCTCGTCCGGTATTCCCGGCCCGCTATCAACGACCTCAATGCGGAGCATGGTACCGCTCACGCGACCATAAATTTCGACGACACCACCTTCCGGAGAAAAAGACAGCGCATTGTCGACAAGGTTGGTGAAGACTTGCGCAAGACGTGTTTCATGACCGGATATAAAATAGAGAGCAGGCGTCGTGTCATAAGCGTCAAGTCTCAGGACGACGGACCGGTCACGCTCGCTCCACGACTCGTTGAACATGTCGACTACAGCATTGAGAATACCTGCAACATCGATCCGCGACGCCGATCCCAGCGCCATCTCCGCTTCGAACCGCGTTGCATTTGAGATGTCATCGATCAAACGGGTCAAACGCTTGACGTCGTGCTGGATGGTACGCGCAAGCACGGAGCGATGTTCATCCGTTTTGACCAGTTCGAACGTTTCAGCCGCACTCCGCACTGATGTGAGTGGATTCTTGAGTTCGTGCGCCACATCGGCGGCAAACCGTTCGCTACGCTCAATCCGTTGATACAGCGCATTTGTCATCTCACGCAGTGTCCCGGATAGCATACCAATTTCATCCGCGCGATGCGTGTAATTCGGCAGCGACTCTCGGCTTCCAAGGTTGGCCTTCACGCGCTCCGTGCCCTGCGAGAGACGGTGCAGAGGGAGTGATATCGTGGCAGCCAGAAGGCCTGACAAGGCAAGCATTGCTAGCGCTGCTGTAACCGCAACCCAGAGGATGGACTGCCGTTCCTTGCGCAACAGGGTATCGATCTCGCTCCCCTGTGTCGAAATAAGCAAAACGCCCATGATCCGCGTCATGCGCTGGATCGGCACCGCGACCGACACCATGTGTTGGCCACGTTGATTGACAAGCAACAAAGCCTTGCGTTCGCCCTTCAGCGCACTCAGCAGTTCCGGGTAGGCTTTGCCGTTGGCACCGCCGATATCCTTGTAAACTGGCAGTTCCTTCGGTCGGAACCAATTCAGAATGCCGTCCCAGACCCCATCAACCAGCCCGACATCCTGTGACGGATCCGCCCCTCCCGGCGGCGGCAATTGCTGGCGGTGCACGCTGACCTGAGATGCGAGATATTCACTGTCCAGGATCAGTTCGCCATCATCCGTATAAATGCGAGCACGCGTATTGGTTGGCTGAACAAGTTTCTTGAGCACCGGCGCAATCCGTTCAGGCCGGATCAAAAACTCGAGATCACCGAAAATATCATCTTCTGCGGGAAGATCACGCCCGACACTTGGGGCAAGCTCATCCGGGTTGACGACAATGCGTCCTGTGTTGACCTGCGCACTGCCTGCAATCGCTGCAGCAATCATCTCGCCCTGAATCTGCAAGCTGTCCTGCTTCGCGTCGATCAGCCACGCTTCGGTGCTCCGCACCATGAAAATTCCAACCACCAGGAAAATCAAACCCAGCAGGTTGAGGATGGCTATGTGCCAGGTGACACTTGGAAAATGATAGAGAAATCGAGCATTGACGATCGCATCGGCCATTCGACTCAACAAGCCGGACAGGGATGCCCACCACCCGGTAAACCGTTCTGCGAAGTCTGTCTGGATTGCCATATTATCCTGCGCCTGACGCATATTCGAAAACTGCACGCAGCATGATCGCAAGCAAAAGGAGGAGCAATCGATCACAGGCCACGATGATCCCGCTAAGACCTCTTTAAGGCCAGCGAATGGAGCAGTTCCGGATCAGGTTCGAAGTTTAGACTGCCCGTGGCGCTCACGCCACAGGCTTTTGCGTCGATTGGTACCCTGTATCGGGCCAACCGTCAGACTTCCTTGAAGCGATACCCGACACCGTAGAGTGTTTCGATCACATCGAAGTCATCATCCGCAACTTTGAACTTCTTGCGCAGACGTTTGATGTGACTATCGATCGTCCGGTCATCCACATAAACGGAGTCATCATAAGCGGCGTCCATCAAAGCGTCCCGGCTTTTTACGACGCCCGGGCGTTGTGCCAACGCCTGGAGGATCAGGAACTCTGTCACTGTCAGCGTCACCCCATGACCATCCCAGTGGCACGTATGCCGCTCCGGATCCATCTTCAGCTTACCGCGCTCAACAATGTCTGCGCCTGAGGCTTCCCCACTCGTGTCGGCACGCGCACTGGCGCGTCGCAACACGGCTTTGACTCGCTCGATGAGCAGCCGTTGCGAAAACGGCTTCGCAATATAATCATCAGCGCCCATCTTGAGCCCGAACAGCTCGTCGATCTCGTCGTCTTTCGATGTCAGGAAGATGACAGGCAGTTCCATGGTCTGGCGGATTTTTCGCAGCAGTTCCATGCCATCCATACGTGGCATTTTGATATCAAGGATCGCAAGATCTGGTGGATCTTCCGCAAATGCCTCAAGAGCAGATGCCCCTTCATTGTAGGTGCGGATCTTGTAGCCCTCGGTCTCCAGTGCCACGCGCAGTGACGATAGAATATTCCGGTCATCGTCAACCAGGGCGATAGTGTTGTTCGTTCTCATGTCAGTCCCCTTCACGAACTCGCATCCAGCGTCATCTCGGTGTTCGCCCAGAATTTCGGAATTACGGTTCCGAAGTGTGCGAAATGTGACGTACCGGATATCGCGGTGTGTCGCTGAATGCCAGCTGAACGCAATGTCCGTGTACCATTCAAGAATCGTGGCGCCACCATTGCAGTTTAGACTTTCGTTGTTCCGTAAGGCTGTTTCTGGGGAAAAACCGTTTGTATCGTCATTTTAACGCATGCCAACCGCATCACAGCCTGTGGACGTCCTCAGGTACAGCACTTATACCATCTGGCACCTTCCATGCACCGAGAACGGTTGTTTCACAACGACCTTGTGTGCAACCATCGCGACTTGACGAGAGCGGCCCAGCGATCTGACAAGCATTTACCGTGATCGCAGCACGTCCCAAAGTCGGCCATTCTGAACAATCTGGAACACGAGACGATATGAGCGCCAAGCGGTTTACACCACCTGCCACAACGAAACTGAATCTGAACCATACGTCGGACGAACTGTTCGATCTTGCTGTTCAACGTGGCGAAGGAAAAGTAGCTTCCACCGGCGCACTCGCCGTTGAAACCGGAGAACACACAGGTCGCTCTGCCAAGGACAAGTTCATTGTCCGTGATGCTGGAACCGATAGTACAGTGTGGTGGGACAACGCCGCGTCGATGACGACCGGCCAGTTCGATCTTCTCTACAATGACTTCATGACCCACGTCGACGGCAAGGAACTGTTCGTTCAGGACCTCTTCGGCGGTGCTGATCCAGCCCATACGTTACCAGTCCGCGTCTTCACGGAATACGCTTGGCACGCGATGTTCATCCGTTATCTCCTGCGTCGACCAGAAGCGGGTCAACTCGAGAATTTCGCAGAGGAATTCACGGTCGTTGACCTGCCAAGCTTTCGCTGCGATCCCGCGCGCCACGGCGTGAATTCCGAAACAGTCATCGCCTGCGATCTGACGCGCCGCATTTTCCTGATCGCCGGCACGTCCTATGCGGGCGAGATGAAAAAATCAGTCTTTTCCTTCCTCAATTATGTTCTGCCAACCAAGGGCATCATGCCGATGCATTGCTCTGCAAGCGTCGGTGACGCGGGCGATTCTGCCGTATTCTTCGGACTGTCCGGTACAGGCAAGACGACACTCTCCAACGACCCGACCCGCCAGTTGATCGGCGACGACGAGCACGGTTGGTCAGAAAACGGAATCTTCAATTTCGAAGGCGGCTGCTACGCCAAGACGATTAATCTGTCGCCCGAAGCAGAACCGCTGATATGGAAGGCAACCAACGCCAAGGGCACGCTACTCGAGAACGTGGTCCTGAACGCTGATGGTTCACCAGATTACGATGACATATCGCTGACACCAAACGCCCGGTCCGCATACCCGATGCACTACGTCGACAATGCGAGCGAAACAGCCCGTGCCGACCACCCAAAGAACATTGTCATGTTGTGCGCAGATGCGTTCGGTGTCCTGCCGCCCATCGCGAAACTGTCGCCCAGTCAGGCCATGTATCACTTTCTTTCAGGTTACACTGCCAAGGTCGCCGGCACCGAAAAGGGTATGGGGAACGAGCCATCCGCCACCTTCTCCACCTGCTTCGGTGCGCCTTTCATGGCCCGTCACCCAAGCGAATATGGCAACCTGCTTCGCAAACTCATCGCTGAACACGACGTAAGCTGCTGGCTCGTCAATACTGGCTGGACCGGCGGCAAGTACGGCGAAGGGTCGCGCATGCCGATCAAGGCCACGCGCCGCCTTGTCAACGCAGCACTGTCTGGCGAACTCAACGGGCAGGAGATGCGGATCGATCCGACTTTCGGATTCGAAGTACCTGTCGCGCTTGAGGGGGTCGACGCAAGTATCCTCGATCCGCGCAGCACATGGGCAGACCCGCAGGCCTACGACGCGCAAGCCGCAGCACTCGTGACAATGTTCTGCGAGAATTTCCAGATTTTTGCCCCGCACGTTGACGATGACGTGCAAGCCGCAGCGCCATCACTCTGCGAAGCCGCCGAGTAGAGTTGCCGTTCACATATCCTGACAGACAATCGTAATCTGTCAGGAGAAGTGGCTGATAAAGATTGAAAGCGCCTCCGGGTAAAGCAGGCACGTCAGGACGATGCCGCCTATCGCACCGCCAAGGTGTGCTTCGTGCGCAATCCCGCCACCACGCGTATTCCCCATCGCATACATTGAATAGGCGAGGTATAGCCCGGCGTACATGAATGCCGGAATACCAAACGGGATGAAAAAGATATAGATCTCGTCCAGTGGTCGCAGCAGACAAAACCCGAGCAGCACACCCGACACCGCGCCCGAAGCTCCAATGGACGCATACATCAGATCATCCTTTCGCGCCCACAGCGAATAGCCGTTCGCCGCAAGTTCCGATCCGAAATAAAGAATCAGAAAACCAACCGGCCCCAGAACCAGCTCCATATACCGCCCGAAAAAGAACAACGTCACCATGTTGAACAGGAAATGCGGCGGATCCCCATGCAGGAAGCCCGACGTCAGAACGCGGTGATACTCCTTGCCCCGCAGGATCGCGCCAACCTGCAGCGACCATCTGTTGATCAGCCCTGAGTCCACAAAGAAGGCGTAACCGCTGATGACTACGTTCGCGAAAATGATCGCGTAGGTTATCGGGAAACGTGCAAAATCCAGCTCGCCCATGATTAGCCCTTCAAACCCGTGCGGAGCGCCAACTCGAAAGAAGCAGCGATGTCGCGTCGTGATATGTTATTCGGCCTGTGTATAGCAATCGATCGTTCCGAAACCATCACATCCAAACGACAACGCAACGTCTTCATAACTTGAAGGCATCTGCCTGCAGGATAGCCTCAAAGCCGATACCGGCAGCTGCGAAGCTGTCGACGGCTCCTTCCTGACGGTCCACAATCGTGATGACGCGCAACACGTTGGCCCCTTCGCCCTTCAGCGCCTCAACCGCCTTGATCGCAGACCCACCTGTTGTGGTGACATCCTCGATCACAATGACGGACTGCCCCTCCATGGTTTCATCCGGCCCAAGCCCTTCAACAAGCTTCTGCGTCCCGTGCTCCTTGGCCTGCTTTCGCACGAAGAACGCGCGGATAGGTCGCCCCTTGGCATGGCTGACTGCCGCAACGGCGGTCGCGAGCGGAACCGCCCCCATCTCGAGCCCGCCAATCAGGTCCACCTGATCATCAGTCAGGGCCTCAAGCACAAGTTCCGCAATGAGATGCGCACCTTCCGGATGCATCATGGTGGGTTTCATGTTGAAATAGAAGTTTGAACTCCGCCCCGATGCCAGTTTCATCTCGGCACCGACGGAAAACGACCGGTCACGAATGATCTCGATCAGGCGGGTCTTTGAAGCGGATGGGGAAGCGGACATCGGAAATCCTCCAGTTGTGTTGACGCCGTTGTCGCGCGTGCTGCGATTATGTCAACGTTCGGACACGGCACGGTCCACGATAATCCCCGACAATCGCATGAACGGCTTGCGCCAGACGCTGCCTTGGGCGAATCATGGCGCTGATTTGCTGCTTCGCAACCCACAGGCGCGAGAACCATGACACTCCTCGACATCATCGCAGTTCTGCTCGGTCTCTCGGCCGTCTTTGGCTACATCAACCACCAGTATCTGAAGTTGCCACACACCATCGGTCTGATGGTCATTGCGCTTGTTGCCTCGGGCGCTGTGGTCGTCATCGATATTCTTCGTCCCGATTTCGGTCTTGGAGACACCGCACGCGCAACACTGTCGCGGATCGACTTCCACGATGTCCTGATGGAAGGTTTCCTTTCGGCCCTTCTGTTTGCCGGTGCCGTGCATGTTGACCTGTCGCAGATTGCCTTGCGCAAATGGACCATAGCCTTGATGGCAACGCTTGGCGTGATCGTGTCGACGTTCATTGTCGGATCTGCCACGTGGTTGCTCGCCAATGCACTCGGAATTAACCTCCCGTACATTTGGGCTCTTGTCTTTGGCTCTCTCATTTCCCCAACGGATCCGGTCGCTGTTCTCGCCATTCTGAAGCGCGTCCGCGTCCCCCCGTTGCTTGAAGCCAAGATTGCTGGCGAAAGCCTCTTCAACGATGGCGTTGGCGTTGTGGTCTTTGCGATCATGCTTGCGCTGGCAACGGGAACCGGTGCCCACGGTGGCGACACCATCGGTGCGATGGACATCGTCTCGCTCTTCGCATTGGAAGCCCTCGGTGGTGCGCTACTGGGCCTCGCCTTCGGTGTCGGAGCATTCCTCATGCTCCGCGCTGTCGACGATCATGTGCTCGAGGTCCTCATCACCCTCGCGCTGGTGACCGTGCTCTATTCCATCGCGCTACACCTGCACATTTCGGGGCCCATCGCCGTCGTTGTTGCCGGCCTTTTGATCGGCAACCAGGGCGCACAATTCGCGATGAGCGACAAATCGCGGGAACATGTCTTCAATTTCTGGGAACTGACGGACGAAATCCTCAACTCTGTTTTGTTCCTGCTGATTGGTCTTGAAGTGCTGGTCATCGGCATCACAACGCAATCCGCCGTACTGGCCTTGCTCGCCATCCCGATCACCCTCACAGCACGTTTGATTGCGGTTTCCCTCCCGATCAAGCTTCTGAGCTTCCGCGAAACCTTCACCGATGGCGCAATCCGGATGCTGACCTGGGGCGGCTTGCGCGGCGGCATCTCCGTCGCATTGGCGTTGTCCCTGCCGAACAACGAGTACAAAGGACCAATCCTCGCCGCAACCTATGCTGTGGTCGTGTTCTCGATCATTGTGCAGGGCCTGACGATGGAGGGACTGACCAAACGCCTCGTTGGCGACTACCGCCCCGAAGTTGACGGTCAGCCCGATCCCAGGGACACAATCGACACCCCTGTGTCACCACTAGGACCGGAGCCGAAACAGACCAAAGGCGAGTAGCACATTCACGCCTTCGCCAACGCCGCATCGAACCCGGCTTCCACCTGATCGAGATCGGCCATCGAAAGACAGAGCGGCGGCACGAGGCGCAACACGCTCCGGTGCGGTCCGGACTTTGAGACAACCAGCCCCTGCGCCCGCGTTTCGTCAAACACGCGTGCGGTTTCGTCCGTCGCGGGCTCTCGTGTTGCACGATCCTTGACCAGCTCGATCGCCAGCATTAGCCCTTTGCCGCGTACGTCGCCGATGATGTCGTGCTTCTGCTGAAGTTTTCGCAGACGCTGCAGCAATTCCCCACCGACATCTCGTGCATTATCTTGAAGTTTCTCCTCCTTCATCACGTCAAGCACCGCTCTCCCGGCAGCGCATGACATCGGGTTCGCCCCGTAGGTGTGGAAGAGGAATTTTCCATCCATTGCTTCAGCAATCGCGCGTTTCACAACCACCGCACCGAGCGGATAACCGTTCCCGATCCCCTTCGCCATCACGACGATATCCGGCACGACGTCATGATCCTCGAACGCCCAGAACGCGTCACCAGTCCGCCCGAAACCCGATTGCACCTCATCGATAATCAACAGCCCGCCTGCCGCGCGAACGCGTTCCGCAGCACCCTTGATGTACCCCTGAGGCATCGGAACAATACCGCCATAGCCCTGCACGGGCTCGATGATCATGCCCGCAAGCGCACCGCAGGTTTCACGGTGGATCGTCGTGTCGAGCGCATCCAGATACGGTTGCACACCCGCACCGAATTGTCCGCGGTACTGGTTCGGCTCCGGCGCAAACGCCACCCCCGGCAACTGAACGACATTGTGCCGAAACCCACTGATCCCCGTCACGGACTGCGCCCCGAACGTCGCCCCGTGATAGCCCGTCTGCAACGCGATAACGTCGGTATTGCGCGTATGCGACCGCGCCATGAGCAACGCCAGATCAACAGCTTCCGCACCGGAATTCGTCAGGTGAACAACCCAGTCGTGTCCCGTTGGCATCGTCGCCGCAAGTTCTTCGCAAAAATGCGCCGGCACCGGGTGAAAGAACATCGTTGTGCAATGCGGAAGCTCATCGGCCTGCGCCCGCGCCGCCGCGTTCACCCTGGGGTGCGCATGCCCAACGCTGATGCACACGTTCATGCCCAGCAGGTCGATATACTTTGCTCCGGTTTCGTCCCAGAGGTACTGACCAACACCCTTTCTAAAGATCAACGGCGTCTTGTACGGCACGAACGCACGCTGCGATGCGGCATAGAACGCTTCTCGTCGCTCAACAATCGCATCGGTGCTCCAATCGGTTACTGGCCCAGACTGATCCATACTCATGCTCCCGTCTTGCATTGCATGCCTCATGCTTTGCCCGAATCTGCCTTCTGCGCAATGTTGACCGCATCGTGAGAAGACTCTTTGTGACGCTGCCCGAAACCGCTACAACGACGATTACGACGCCTACGACGGAAAGAACGCCCCATGGCCGCACCGAAAACCGACATTGAAATTCTCGGCAATTCACCGCTGTTCGACGGCATCGGTGACGAGGAAATGGAGCGGTTGAGCGAACTTCTGCGCGACGTGAAATTGAAACCCGGATCACCGCTGTTCATGCAGGACGATGCGCCAGATGGCTGCTACGCCATTTTCGAGGGCACCGTGACAGTCTCCGTCGTGACGCAAACCGGAGAAGAAAGCCTCCTCGCCGTGCTTGGCGAAGGCGATATGATTGGCGAGATGGGCCTGATCGACGACCAACCGCGTTCGGCGTCCATCGTCGCCCTGAAACCCTGTCGCCTCGGTTTTCTCTCCCGCGCGGAATTCCAACGCTTTGCAGATCAGCACCCGTCAATCTATCGCCACATGCTGCGCCTGCTCAGCGCTCGCCTGCGCGACACGAACGCAAGCTTCACATCACAACAAACCCTGCCCCTGAGCGGTCGGCTGGCCGGTGTGCTGCTCCGCCTTGCAAAAGGGTTCGGCGAACCGCTTGATGGCGGCGACCGTATTTTGATCCGTCAGGTCTTCACGCAGGATGTGCTTGCCCGAATGGCCGGCGGCGCCCGCGAAAACGTCAGCCGCCAGATCAACAAATGGCGCAAGGACGGCACACTTAGCAAGATCAGCCGCTACTACTGCATCGAGAATGAGGAAGTTCTGGAAGACGAGGCGAATCCGCCGGGGTGACGGCCGCTTGACGGATAGACGGTGAACCGGCGAAACAGGTTGCGAAGGGAATTTTACAGCGGCATTCATGCGCGCGTGGCTCGGGGCTATTGGATGTCAGAGGAACAGGATCGCGGACAAACAAGTCCGTGGTCGGAAGCTGCGGCGATTGCAACCATACTCGTTTTGTCGTTTGGCCTCGCATTGCTTGCATCTGATTGGAATGCAAGCCGTGGGTTATTTGAGTACCATAATGCCAAGCAGGAGCAGGGTCGCACCCAAGATCGATATTGCTATCCCGCCCTTCATTCGAACGCCGGAAGTCCAACCTCCGTAGGGAATAAGAGCGCCGCCAGCGATGATGAGAAGAAACGATACGATCTTTGTCAGCAATGGCGAATGGCCAAAGCAGCTGAGGCAGAAGCTACCGACAGCGGCAGACAGGTTGTGCTGGGCGGATTTAGCGTCGTTCTTTTGATCCTCGCCACTTGGGCTGCGTGGTTAGCAGCTCGGTACACCAAGAAGACCATCACGATTACTCGTCAGCAACTCACTGAAACCCAGAGAGCTTTTGTATTTCTCGACGGATTCAGAGCTACGATGGAGGAAAGCGGGAGTGTCACGTTCGTCGGCCAATTGGTCAACTCGGGGAACACGCCAACACAGAAGATGGTTTCTCATGTGAGTTCCAGTTCTATGCCTAGCGATCTTCCAGAAGATTTTGGCTACCCTGATATACCCGGAAGATATCCGTTGAGCCCACTTCTCATCGGCCCAAACGGTCGTATTGATACAGTAGGAATTCGCCTTCCACCTGACCGAGTCGCATTCATGCAGCAGGGCATGACCCGGACATACATCTGGGGCTGGGTGGAGTATGATGATACGTTTGACAGCACGCCGAGGCATAGGACGGAGTTTTGTTTCGAGGTATTTTTGCCGCCTGAAATATCCGAGGCTACACCTTGGCGACTCCAAATGTACGGACCGCACAACGGGCATGATGACACTTGTTTTAAAAGTACAAAACCTTACCCGTTCTAATTCCTCATTGCCTAAAAGCGCTAGAATTAGAGCCACCACCGTGCCCAGCACGGCGCGCGCATATTCGCTCCTCCTCATGTCAAAGCTCCCCATTTCCGTGGTTCCGTGCACTGCTCCCCCTCCCCGAAACCGCAAAAAGTGTGACGCACATCACATTCTTCTGCACGGGCGGGGGCCATAGTCATCTCAAGTTGAGCAGCACAGACACAGGCGACGTAACGTTCTTCCTCCCCTCGGAACCCAAGCGTCCCTCGTGTTGCCAGAGCAGACCGCCGGATCAAACGACCAGTTTCCCCTGTCTGGTAGAAACGGTCCGGCAAACAAACAGACAGCAGTTTCTACTCCTCCCTCTGACGACTTTAAGGGCGCCTTTCCCCGGGCGCCCTTTTTCTTTGGTCACGCCGCAGATCCTGGCAGAGGGCAGCCTTGAACTTGTTCCACCCGAAAAACCGGCGTACCACTGCGCCCTCGTTCGGGTTGAGGGATTTCAGTATGGCCGCGCCGCTTACAATTGACTGCCTGCAATATGCCAACTGGTCGGAGAAGATTTTCCGCCAGATGAAGAACGGCGGCGTATCCGCTGTCCACGTCACGATCACCTATCACGAGGATTTCCGCGAAACCGTCGAACAGATGGCCGACTGGAACCGCCGCTTCGAGCAGTTCCCAGACCTCATCATGCCGGGTCGCACCGCCGCCGATGTCCGCAAGGCTCAAGCCAACGGGAAGACCGCCATCTTCTTCGGTGCGCAAAACTGCTCTCCCATCGAGGATGACATCGGCTTGGTTGAAATCTGCCATCAGCTTGGCCTGCGCTTCATGCAACTCACGTACAACAACCAGTCCCTGCTCGCGACCGGCTGCTACGAGGCGGAAGACCCTGGCATCACGCGCATGGGCAAGCAGGTGATCAAGGAGATGAACCGCATCGGCCTTGTCGTCGACATGAGCCATTCCGCTGATCGCTCGACCCTTGAAGCCATCGAGATATCCGAGCGCCCCATCGCCATTACACATGCCAACCCCGCGTCATGGCACCCGGGCCTGCGCAACAAATCCGACGATATCCTGAACGCACTGGCGCAAAGCGGCGGCATGCTCGGCTTTTCCCTCTACCCGCATCATCTCAAGGGCAAGTCCGAGTGCACCGTGCAGGACTTTTGCGAAATGATTGCCCGCACCGCCGAACAAATGGGCGTTACGCAGATCGGCATCGGCTCCGACCTCTGCCAGGATCAACCGGACAGCGTTGTGGAATGGATGCGTGTCGGTCGTTGGTCGAAGGAGATCGACTACGGTGAAGGCTCCGCGAGCAATGCCGGTTTCCCGCCCCAACCCGAATGGTTCAAGGACAATCGCGACTTCGGAAACATCCGCAAAGGTCTCACCGACGTAGGATTCTCCAAGGAAGACGTGAACCGCATCATGGGCGAGAACTGGCTCGCGTTCTTCGAGACATCATTCGGCCCGCAGTCGGCGTAGTCAAACGCTTGCACAGCGTGCCAAATCAGGTTTGATACGGCCATGGAAACTCACACGAACACATCGGCGGAACCCACTGGCAAACGCCCGCCTGAACTGGTCATGCGCCTCGCCCGCATGGGGGCCAGTTTCCCGACACGCCTCAGCTTCATGCGCACCGTGATCCGTGAGCTGCACGACAACAACTGGACCATCGCACCACGCACCATAGAACTGGACGCAAACGGTTACGGGCACGCCGTGATCTCTGCCGAGGGGCCAGACCGTACCTACAGCCTGATTGCCTACAGTCACGAACTGGATCCGGACAAGCGCACCGACCGTGTGATCGCGGAAGCCTGGGACGCGACATTCGCACTGTTCGACGGTGTGCCGAGTGCTGCGGACATCGAACGCCTGCGCGGCGAAGTGCCCCGCCAGGAGGCCGGGCGTTGCTCACCCAATGAACTCACGCTATCGCGCGCGAACAAGAGCGTGCGCCTGTTTGCCCACGTCGTCGACCGTCTCGCAGCCGGCCAGCAACCCGATATCGCGTTCGTTGCAAGTGTCGGCTATCTCATGCGTACAACAGCGGTTTACGGAAACGGCAAGTTTGGCATCGCCGACCGCCACAAGTTTGCAGCACGCCCCGAAGTGTCCGCACCATTCCAGGCCGAATTGCTGACGGTCTATCTCATCCGCTGTTTCACGCACCTGCTGGTGGAGCATGTCGCCAGGGCCAGGTCACCCGACACATTCACGCCGCTTGCTCCCGCCATCAGACGCTTCCTCGGGATTGGAAATTCAACCGGGCTCGGCATGGCGCCGTTCATGCACAGCCATCCAAAGTTGATCCACAATTGGGTGAATGCACGCGAAACCGCACTCGCACGTGTTCGGGCAATTGAAACGGCCACACCGCAAAGCGTCGCAACGTTCCGCAAAATTCTGGCACGCGCACGCCAGAACAACCTCGAGTGGAATGTCGAAGATATCCGACAAATGGAACGGATCAAAATCCTGCGTTCCGAAGTGGAGGCCATCTCAGTTCACGCGAACGATCCGAATTTCGCTACAGGCAATCTCCCATGGGACGCGCTGTACCGGCATGTTGAGGCCACCGCATCCCTCGAAGCCCAGGAATTGATTGTCGCGCTGATACTCGAACCGCACGGTGATCTGATCGATGACCTCGTGCACACCATGAGCGACGACGACACCACCGCGTTCAATCCCACAACCTCATCCAGCGCATTTACGGATCACGTTCGCGACGCATATCAGTGGGCACTCGAACAGGACCTCAGCAATCCCAAGTCAGAACCTCAGTTCTGGTATGTCTCCGAGGAAAAACTCGAACCACGCCTTGGCGAACGCGCGAGCGAACCCGGTGCAGACAAGGAAATGCCGCTTCATGTCGTGCGCGACGTGCAGGCCATGATGCGTGACCTTGAGAATTTTGCACCGGACAAGATCCTCGCCGAGTTCCTTATGGCCCATCCCGCACATCGCCACATCGCCAAGCGCATCCAGGCTGTCATCGGTGCCCCCTATGGCGAGGTCCGAGACAATCTCGTCGGCCCGGACATGCTTGCAATCGATCTTCTGCGCTTCAAGCTTGCCTTTTTCGGTGCGACGAAATTTGACCCAAAATCCGATCGCTGGACACGCATCACGATGTATCAAGGCGCGCCGCTTCCCGAAGAACTCGCCAGCCCGGGTGCAGACGACTGGTCATTCGGCACGACCCCGGCGGACTTGTCCTCGTGAGCCTGTCGCTCAATGAAACCCACAAACTCGTCAAGGACGCCGCACGTGGCAGCGGCTTGTCCTGGGGTGAAGCCGACGAACTCGCCCGCGCGGCGGTCTGGCTGGAAGTTGCGGGGCAACATGGCCTCATCAACGCATGCCGCGCCGTCGACGAGCATCTGAACGCTCTGGCCAGCACTGTCGAATTTTCTTCTGCAGATGGCACGATCATCCTGTCTCCATGCTATGGCACAGGCGATGGTCGCATCGGTGCACTCGCAGCTGGTCTTGCAGCGCGCGACCTCCTTTCTCCTGCAAGAGGAGAAAATGTCATCACAATAAAATCTGTTTTCCTTCCGATCCTGGCCGTTGGTTTGATCGCGCCTGTTGATCCTGCCCCAAACAATCAACACACGATAACGGTGAGCACAACCGACGGCAACACAGCAACATTTGTGAGAACGCACCATGACGTACGCGTGCATAATACACCGCAACACAAAAAATCTCCGCACGCGTTGGTCGACATGACGATTACAAGCACCGTATTGGACATCAGCAAGCCACGAACAGCAGGTGAGATTATCTGGTCCGAGACAATTCACCAAACGGCACTGGAAAACGGTTTGTCACCGGATATCACAGCGGTGAACCCGTTGCGGGCCTTGGCACACAACTGCCTCGTGCCCGCGACAGAAGAATCGCGCCTGAAAGGCGCCGGGGCAGGCACCGTCGACCGCGACTGACACACCACTCAAGGGGAAAATATTCATGAGCACACGCAATCTGTCACTGGACGACGTCGAAGACATCGCCTTCCGCGCACTCGTCGGAGCGGGGACATCACAAGGTTCAGCCCGCGCTGTCGCCCGTTCCAGCCGTGCGGCAGAGTACGATGGTATTCGCAGCCATGGCCTGCACTACGTCCCGATCTATGCCGAACATGTTCAGTGCGGCAAAGTAATCGGTGACGCCGTTCCCATCGTCAGTCGCCCCAAACCCGGCGCAATCACCGTGGACGCTGCCTCAGGCTTCGCACATCCGGCCATTGATGCCGGATTCGAAATTCTGGGCGATGCGGCACGGGAACAAGGCGCCGTCGTCATGACGGTGAAAAATTCTTACAACTGCGGCGTCCTCGGTTACCACGTGGAGCGTCTTGCCAATATGGGACTGCTCGGCATTGGGTTCACCAACGCGCCAGCCTCCATTGCACCAACCGGCGGCATCAAGGCTGTTGTGGGCACCAATCCGTTCGCGCTCGGCGTTCCAGCGGCAAGCAAAGGGGACGCCGCATTCGTCCTCGACCAGAGCTCAAGCGCGATTGCCAAAAGCGAAATTGCACTACGCGCCCGAGAAGGCGAAAGCATTCCCGAAGGCTGGGCACTCGATGCGGAAGGCAACCCGACAACAGACCCCAACGTTGCTCTGAAAGGCACCATGGTGCCCTCCGGCGGCTACAAGGGGTTCGGTGCAGGCCTCCTGGTCGAAGTCATGGCAGCAGCACTTTCCGGTGCCACACTTGGCATTCACGCCAGCCCGTTCGCTGGAACGGTCGGTGGTCCACCGCGCACGGGCCAGTGTTTCATCGCCATAGATCCGGACACATTTTCAGACGGTGATTTCACCCAACGTATCACCGATCTTTGTGGCGCGATCGAAGCTCAGGATGGCGCACGCCTGCCCGGTGCACGGAAGAAAAATGCCCGTACAAACACATCAGAAAATGGCGTTGACGTTGACGAAGCTCTGCTCGCACGGATCGAAGCTTTCATCACGTGATGGCTGAATGTGATCCGTCCGGGACTTGACGAGACACCGTTCCAAGGCGTCAAATGCAGCGTATGTTGCGTTACCTGTTCACATGTCTGACACTGATAGTGAGCATTACTGTGCTTACCATCGATGGCCGTGCGCAACAGGGCGGCCTGCCAAGCCATTGCCTCGCCATGGTCGATGCGCCGCAGCATGCCGTCATTCAACGCGTAGCGACAACAACCACGAAACTCGACCTCTCGGAGGTCCGCATCCGCTACGTCGGCCATTCGACATTCCGCATTGAAACCGCTAATGGCGTGGTGATCGCGACCGACTATGCAGGGCATGCCGGTGATGGCCCCGTGCCAACAGTCGTAACGATGAATCGCGCGCACTCATCGCACTTCACTCACTTCCCGGACAAGGAGATCAAACATGTTTTGCGCGGCTGGAACCCCGAAGGTGGCCCGGCGCGTCACAATCTGAGCGTCAAAGATGTCCGCATTCGCAACGTCCCAACCGATATTCGGGATTGGGCTGGCGGCACGATCAAGGATGGCAACTCGATTTTTATCTTCGAAGCGGCAGGATTGTGTATCGGACATGTCGGTCACCTCCACCACAAGCTGACACCTGAAGACATCGGTCAAATCGGCCGTCTTGATATCCTTTTTGTCCCTGTGGACGGAACGTTCACGATGGATCAGGAAAGCATGGCGGAAGTCGCCACCGCGTTGAAGGCCCGACTGGTCATTCCGATGCATTACTTCAGTAACGAGTCGCTTAACGCATTCCTCCTGAAATCCATGCAGCAGTTTGAAGTGGAAATTTATCCGACACCGGACATCGTCATCTCGGGTCGAACGCTGCCAGAGAAACCAAAAATGCTTGTCCTGCCGAGCTTTTAGCGCCACCGTCTGCCACGAAGCAGACAAGGTCAAACCCATGCAGTTACATCGAACAACACACCTCGCACCAGGCGGTTTGATCCCGCAATGACCGACACCGCACTCGTCCTCTTCTCCGGTGGGCAGGACTCCACCGTCTGCCTGGCGTGGGCACTGGATCGCTTTAAGCGCGTCGAAACAGTCGGGTTCGACTATGGCCAGCGTCACAAGGTTGAGCTCGAATGTCGGCACAACATTCGCGCCACATTCACCCATAACTTCCCAACCTGGGCTGAACGTCTCGGGGAAGATCACATGCTCAACCTTGGGGTGCTTGGCGAGGTCAGTGAAACGGCCCTCACACGCGAAGCTGAAATCACTTTCAACGCAGACGGGCTGCCCAACACCTTCGTGCCGGGACGCAATCTCCTTTTCTTTACCCTTGCCTCCGCCATCGCCCACCGCCGCAACCTCAAACACCTCGTCGGCGGGATGTGCGAGACAGACTATTCCGGTTACCCGGATTGCCGCGACGATACTTTGAAAGCCCTCCAGGTCGCACTGAACCTCGGCATGGATCGACGTTTCGTCGTCGAAACGCCGCTCATGTGGATCGATAAGGCCGCAACCTGGCGCATGGCACACACACTCGGCGGAAACGACTTCGTCCAACTCCTGATCGACGAAACGCACTCATGCTATGCCGGCAACCGCATCAACAAGCACAACTGGGGTTATGGCTGTGCAGACTGTCCCGCATGTGACTTGCGGGCAGAGGGCTGGTCCCGCTATGTCAGCGCATGACCGATACACTTTTTTCCGTTGAAGGCCGGGTCGCACTTGTCACAGGTGCGTCATCCGGCATTGGCCGTCACATGGCTGGCGTTCTGGCCCGCCGCGGCGCATCTGTCGTTGTGAGCGCAAGACGCGCCGATGCTCTCGACAAACTTGTGAACGAGCTCACGTCTGACGGGCACGCGGCACATGCACTGCAAGCAGATCTTGGCGCACCAGACGACGCGGCAAAGATTGCAGTCGCCGCAAGGGAGCCTTTCGGCGCGCCCGACATACTGATCAATACAGCGGGTTTCAATCCGCGCAAACATGCCGATGATGTCACGCCTGAGACGTGGCAACAAACTCTTGATCTGAACCTGGCCGTTCCATTCTTCCTGGCGCAGGCACTCGTGTCTGGCATGCGGCAGAAGGGCTATGGAAAGATCATCAACATCGCGTCGCTGCAATCAACCCGCGCGTTCGCAAATGGTCTCGCGTACGGCGCTTCGAAGGGCGGCATTACGCAGTTGACCCGCGCCATGGCTGAAGCCTGGTCAAAGGACGGGATCACCGTAAATGCGATCGCACCAGGGTTTTTCCCAACAGAACTGACCGCGCCTGTGTTCGGCGACGAAGCAATGTCAAAGCATCATGCATCCATGACGGCGATTGGTCGGAACGGAGAGATGGCAGACCTCGACGGCGTAACCGTGTTTCTTGCCTCCCCTGCCTCGGACTATATCACCGGGCAGATCATTCCCGTAGACGGCGGCTACACCGCAAAATAATCGGAGAAAAAACGTGAAAGCGCTCGTCTACACAGCACCTGAAACACTGGACTACCGCGACGAACCAGATGTTCCAGACACCGAAGATATCATAGTAACAGTTGAAGCTTGCGGTATCTGCGGATCCGACATGCACGCGTATCTCGGCCATGATGACCGTCGCCCTGCCCCACTCATTCTGGGTCACGAGGTTGCCGGAATCGCACAATCCGGAAAGTTTTCCGGCCAGCGTGTCGCGATCAATCCGCTTGTGACATGCATGGAATGCCCGGCCTGTATCGAGGGTCGCACAAATCTGTGCCCGTCACGGCAGATCATTTCCATGATGCCGCGTCCGGGTGGCTTCGCCGAGTATGTTTGCATCCCGGAACGTAACCTCCTGCCTGTGCCAGACGGTCTCGCCCCGGCGATCGCTTCTCTCACGGAGCCCATTGCCGTCTCGTATCACGCGATCAACCTCGCAGAAGAGGCACTGCATCGCTCACCAAGCGCAAGTTCGGCTGTCGTCATCGGTGGTGGGGCAATCGGGGTTGCCGCCGCTGCCGTACTGAAATCACGTGGCGTGCATCGCCTGCGCGTCGCTGAAACCAATCCGCTGCGGATAGCGGCACTTGAAACGTCCGGCCAATATGAGGTTTTCGACCCGGCCGCGGAGCCCAACATCGACAACACCGCAGACCTCGTGGTGGACGCCGTTGGTTACGAGCCAACTCGTGCGCTCGCTTGCCGGATCGCCAGTCCCGGCGGCGTGATTGTCCATGTTGGTCTTGGCTCCGCAACCGGTGGCGTAGATGTCCGTAAATTGACTCTGCAGGAAATCACCTTCATCGGAGCCTACACCTACACCATGACCGACTTCGCAGAAACATTGGCCGGCCTCGCTGCCGGTCGGTTCGGAAAAATCGACTGGACGGAAGAACGTTCACTGGCAGATGGCGCGACGGCCTTCCTGGAACTCCGTTCCGGAACAGTCCCCTCCGCAAAAATCATCCTCTGTCCCTGAACAACAGTACCGTGACAAAAAAATCCATCGTCATCATTGCGCACATGCCGTCCGCCAATACGCGCGCATTGGCGGAGGCCACACTTGAAGGTGCGCAATCATCAGAAATCGAAGGGGTGACATCCCGGTTGATATCCCCTTTTGATGCCAACGCCGCCGACGTTCTGACAGCAGACGCAGTCATTCTCGGCACAACCGAAAATCTTGGCTACATGAGTGGGGCCCTGAAGGATTTTTTTGATCGCACGTACTACGACTGTCTCGACAAGTCAGACGGCAAACCCATGGCGGCCTTCATCAGGGCGGGACTCGATGGCACGGGAACAAAACGCGCAATCCTGAGCATCACCAGCGGCCTGCGTTGGCGTGCAGTGCAGGAACCAATCGTTTGCAAGGGGGCGTTTCGTTCGCAATTTGTCTCGGACTGCCGCAACCTCGGAATGGCGGTCGCAGCCGGACTTGAGGCAGGCGTTTTCTAGCTGTTCTGTGCAAGCATTTCGCATGCTAAGCTCCGTCAAACTCTTGATTCAAAGCGGGTTTCCACAATGGCTGCAAGCGAGCGCTACGATTACATCATCGTCGGAGCCGGCTCGGCGGGCTGTGTTCTGGCCAATCGTCTGAGCGAAGACCCGACCAATAACGTCCTGCTACTGGAAACCGGCGGTAGCGATCGGAGCGTGTTCATCCAGATGCCAAGCGCACTCGCGATCCCGATGAACATGCCACGTTACAACTGGGGCTTCGAAAGCGAACCGGAACCCTGGCTCGACAACCGCAGGCTGGATTGCCCACGCGGCAAGGTGCTCGGCGGTTCCTCCTCCATCAACGGGATGGTGTACGTCCGCGGCCACGGCGCTGATTTCGACGAGTGGGAAGAACACGGCGCCAAGGGCTGGGGTTACCGGCACTGCCTACCCTACTTCCGTCGTGCAGAAACATGGACGGAAGGTGAGGAAGGCGACGGTGATGAATATCGCGGCGGCGACGGCCCACTCACGACGTCGAACGGCAATGGCATGATCAGCCCACTCTACGGAGCATTCATCGACGCTGGCAAACAGGCCGGATACCTCGAGACTGATGATTACAACGGTTATCAGCAGGACGGCTTCGGACCTATGCACATGACCGCAGCCAACGGTGTGCGAGCGTCAACTGCAAACGTCTATCTCAAACCAGTCATGGGGCGAAAAAATCTGCGCATCATCATGTTTGCGGAGTGCGACCGCATTTTGATGGACGGGACCAAAGCGACAGGCGTCCGTTACCGGCGCGATGGAGGGTATATTGACGTTCATGCTGACAAGGAAGTCATATTGTCAGCAGGTTCAGTCGGGTCACCCGTCATTCTGCAACGTTCCGGCATTGGCCCGGCACATGTGTTGCGCAATGCTGGCGTTGAAGTCATTGCCGATCGTCCGGGCGTTGGTGCGAACCTGCAAGACCATCTGGAAGTCTACTTCCAGTTTGAGTGCAATGAACCTATCACCCTGAACGGACAACTCAGCCTGTTTAACAAGGCGTTGATTGGTGCCCGCTGGTTGTTGTTCAAGGATGGGCTCGGAGCGACGAACCACTTCGAATCCTGCGGTTTCGTGCGATCAAAACCCGGCATAAAATGGCCGGACATCCAGTTTCATTTCCTGCCAGCCGCGATCCGTTACGATGGACGCCTTGCGTTTGATGGCCATGGATTCCAGGTTCACGTCGGTCCAAACAAACCCAAGAGCCGCGGTTCAATCGAAATCCTCTCCCGCGACGTTGAGCGTAAACCAAAGATCTTGTTCAACTACATGCAACACCCGGACGATGTCGAAGCGTTCCGCAACTGCCTGCGCATAAGCCGCGAGATCATGCATCAACCGGCTATGGATCGCTTCCGTGGAAAGGAAATTCAGCCCGGTGCAGATGTGACAAGCGATGCGGATCTTGACGCCTGGATTCGTCAGCATGCGGAGAGCGCATACCACCCATCCTGTACTTGCAAGATTGGTGCAGATGACGATCCCCACGCCGTCCTCGACAGCGAATGCCGAGTGCGTGGCATCGGCAATTTGCGCGTCATCGACTCGTCCGTGTTCCCAACAATCACAAATGGCAACCTCAACGCCCCGACAATTATGGTCGCAGAGAAGGCAGCCGACATGGTGCTGGAAAAAGATCCCCTGCCCGCATCCAACGCCCCTTATTACGTGTCACCGGACTGGCAGACAAAACAACGCGAGGGCACCCCATTGCGTAAACTGGACGCCGCCGCATAAGCACAGTTTCTATCCGGCCCAGAGACCTTCAGACCGCAGGTCATCCTGCGTGCGAACAATACCATTGCGTAGAATCCCGACCAGCTCATCCACCTCTTTGCATGTAATGATCAACGGTGGCGACATCACGCACATATTGTAGATCGGTCGAACCAGAAGTCCGAGATCCTGACAGTGTCTGTCGATGCGGCTCCCAAGGTCACCATCAGAATCTAGAATCGTGTTGGCGGACGGATCAAGCGAGCATTCCACACACGCCATCAACCCCACGCCGCGCACGTTCGCAACCAGTGGGAGGTCCATCAGTTTCCCGAGTTCCGCCTGAAAATACGGTCCGACCTCCCGCACATGTTCGAGTAAATTCTCGTTTTCAAGAATATCGAGATTGGCCAGCGCCGCGGCGCATCCTGCAGGATGGCTGGAATAGGTATAGCCGTGTGAAAACGTGGCATCATCCTGCCCTGCAGCTTTCATCCGCGCGAACAACGCGTCTGAAATCGCTGTCCCTCCAAGAGGAAAATACCCGGATGTCACACCTTTCGCAAAGGTGATCATATCAGGCACAACTCCGAACACTTCTTCGCAGGAGAACACATGCCCTAACCGACCGAACGCCGTCACCACCTCATCTGCGATGAAGAGGATGTCGTGCTGTTTGCAAACATCCCGCACACGTTTGAAATATCCGTCCGGTGGAACGACAACACCGCCAGATGCAAGAATAGGTTCCGCTGCAAATGCAGCGATTTTGTCTGCTCCCAGTTCATCAATCTTGTCTTCGAGTTGCTGGATCAGGAGATCGCAAAATACGTTTTCCGACATGTCGGTGGGTTTGCGGTGTGTCGCAGGAGATGAAAGGAACACGGCAATATCATCATGCTGGTCCATCCAGCTCTTGTCTCGCATCTTCCCACAAATTGAACCGGAGAGATATGTGCTGCCATGATACGCATCAGCACGACTGAGAATGATTTTCTTCTCCGGGCGCCCCAGAACGTTGTTGAAGAACTGAACAAACCGCAACGCCGTCTCAACAGCCGTGGATCCACCTGTCGAGAAGAAGATGTGATCCAGATCGCCCGGTGTGTAGGTCGCGATGCGCGCTGCCAACTCCGCGGCAGGCCCGGATGTTGTATACCAGGGCGAGACATACGGCAGATTCTTCAACTGCTCCGCCACCGCATCAGCGATCTCGTGCCTGCGATGCCCGACATTCACACACCACATGCCCGCTGGCCCATCGATCAATGGTCGTCCAGTTTCATCATAGACAAGGATACCGTCCGCCGCACGAATGATCGTGCGCACATCGTCTCCAGCCTTCCCGACCGAAGGCCATGGTTGAAGCAAATGCCTGGCTTGCTCAGCAATATCTGCGGAAAGCGTATCGTTTGCACCAACAACAAAAGGTGGGGCAGGTTTGGCCATTTGAAAATGTCCTGGATGAAAGGTTCAACGACAGTGTAGGCGGTGACCGTTCGCCCGGCAATCGAGGTCAACGCTCAACTGTCAGCTGCCAGAGGCAGGTTCACGATCAGGTTTTGCGGTTTCATCTTGACCCGTCTCGCACCGCTCATCGCAAGCGCGAGATAGATTGGTCGGCCACGTACGTGTGCAGCGATCGCAGAATCGTCCACAAATACCATCTGGAACAGACCGACAATCCGCGCAATATCATCGAGCGGCACCGTCTCACCTTTGTAGAGCCGGTTCAGGATATCTGTGCCATCCCGATCCAGTCCGATATGCCATCGCCAGTCTTCATCATCGATCTGCTTGCGCGGCTGCACCCGTACCGCATGACCAGTGAGATGTTTGACCCAAGTTTCGACAACACGTGCAAACGCGTCAAGAGGTGGCAGTCCGAAGCGGAAATCCACAACCGTATCGAACCGGTCGGAACGATCCCAGTAAACCGCAGCATTGTCTTCATCGAGCACATCAAGCGCGATCGACTTCATCTTCGTTCCGCTTTCTACGAGCAATTGCCCAAGGCCACCTGCGCCACCGCTCTGCGCATGCATGTCGACCACTTCTTCATCTGCCAGCATCAGCCGACTGTCATCCGTATTCACATTCTGCTCGCGGAAGAAAATTTCTGCAGCGCGCAGCCGGATCGGATCGCTCACGCCGTCAAGAGCATGGCGCAGGATGACATGTACAAGTTGGTCAAGAAAAACCGGCGGAACTTGAATGCTACCACTGCGCATCAACGCCAGATATGCCCCTTCCACCGTGCCAGCATCGGCGAGCGCATCACGGAAGGCCAAAACCACCTTGTAGTTGTCGATTGCATCGGCGTCAGCAATGGCCGACAGGTCCTTGTCCGTCACAGCGCGGAACGGATCTTCCAGCAAGTTGTCAAACAAGGCGACTTCATTCGCACATGACGTCTCAATCGGATGAACTTCAGGACGCGTGATGTACGCGCGCAAAAAATCCGGCGTCACTTTCAGCCACCCGTTCTCCGCCGGCTCTAATAAGTGTCGCCCAGCCGACTTCCAGAAATCCTGAGTTTCAACGTCAGGCATCGTCGTCCACCATTTCCCAAATACGGCTATGAAGCGGCTTGTCCGTCGGTGGCTGGATGGTACGGAATGCCTCCCGAATTTCCCCATCATCATCGAAAGTGCGGCGGACTGTGAAAACGGTATTGATCAATGCCTCTTCGCAGAGCTCGGAAACAAATGCGATTTCCTCCAGCGCAGCAGGCATGGCTGTCGCAACATCAGGCGCACCATAAACCTCTACAAAATGTGCCGCGAGCATCTCGGCCACGTGATCCCGCTCTGCATCTGTAATTTCGGCCACGGTCACAAACGTCGAACGGCCAAAGGATGGAAGACCGAGAAATCCGTTGGAGAAAGCTTGTTTGACCTTACCGGTCAGGGCTGATTCATTCAGCGTTGCAAACGCAAAGCCACCTGAGACAGCCCACTCATCCGTCGGTGCCGCTTCGGCAAAGACATAATCATCAGAGCCATCAAAGCGAATGGTGCGAAGGAGCTTCACGTCTCCTTCTCCATCGACAACAGAGCATCAGCGAACGTAACGAGTGTCATATCGCCCGCGGGCGTCTTGAGCAGCATGTTCCCGTCTTCATCAAGTCCCGTGAATGTACCCTTCACCGTTTGCCCACCAGGAAGTTCACGCGAATAATCTTCCTTGAGTCCAAACGCACGAAAAAGCCAGGCGCTGTGGATGGGATGGAACCCGTCATCATTCCAGGTATTCAACCAGGTGAGAAAATGTCTGGAATATGACTCGATCATGCTCGAACGTGTCAGATCCGGGCATCCTTCTTCATCAAGAGATGTAACCCCCGGCCGTTCCCCCGGCTCAACACGCGCATCGCGTTTCAACTGAACGTGCAACCGAACGACAAGCCAATCTGGCACGACCTCAAGGTCCATCGTCGACGCAGCAACCTCAACATGCCCCGCAGCCCCGCCATTGACCATGATGGTATCAGGCCATTGGTACATCAAGCCAACCTGGGGCGGTGTCAGAACACCAATGCAATCCCCTGCCGCCACCATGGCGAGAGGGACCATCTGCAAGGCCCGTCCAAGCGGCACATCCGGCTCCAGGACAATCGCCCAGTCCACGACAGATGTATTGCGCGCCCACACAACATGCCCCGCGCCAAGCGATCCGTCACGCGCACCGCGAACAGCAAACGCAAACGGTTGATCCGGCGCAGATACGCCAACACCACTCATCAAGGGTGGAAATGTCGGATCGTTCGGTTTTTGTTCGGTCATGGCAGGAATAAAATCACTTCAGGAGATTATTTCAGGTCAATCTCGCCATCAACAACGTGATTGAGCCCCGTGCCCTCGGCCGTAAGCACCACCTTGACCTTGAGTACATCACCGCTAACGCCACCATCGCGCGCAATCTTTTCGATCTGCTGCTGCGAGGTAACGCCAACTTGTTTGAGAAACTTGCGCATCGACATATTGAATTTTTCATCGTCCATAGTTGATCCCTTCCCGTAGAGGTTATTGCACCGGTTTCGAAGCCTGAGCTTTCGACCAGTCTGTAGCGGGGATTTTCAGAACCGGCGACAACTTTCGAGTTCCACGCATGACCTTAAGAGGCAAATCGAACGGCGGACTGCTGAGGTTCATGACGCTACGAAAATCTGCCGGTTTGCGAATACGGCGCCCACCAGCGCTGTAGACCGCGTCCCCCGGCTTGAGACCGGCTATAGCGGCTGGCGACCCTGGACGAACACGCACAACCCGCGCCGCGAGTTTTCCCGTGCCAAGACGTCCGACAGCTCGCCCCAACTGCAAACCAGACAACACCCGTGTCACACGGCCTTTCATGGCAAGATCCTTCACAACACGCTTGATCAGTTTCGATGATACCGCAAAGTTCACACCGATATTGGCATCCGAAGTTTTCGTGAAAATAGCGGACAGCATGCCGATCAGCTTGCCATCGCGCGTCACCAGGGCTCCGCCTGATGCACCGGGATTCACCGCAGCATCAGTTTGCACAAAATCTTCCACACGATTGAAACCGACACCAGCCTTTCGTGTCGCCGACACAACCCCACAGGTCACCGACAAACCGAGTCCGAATGCATTGCCGATTGCACACGCAGGCGTGCCAATCTCGATATCGTCTGTTCCGTAAATAAAGGGTGGTGCAGAATACCGCTCTTTCAAGCGGAGCACAGCAAGATCGGTCAAGGGGTCTTTGGCAGTTACAACCGCCTCGATAACATCCCCATCACGCGTGCGCACGCGAACAGACAGGGCTTTCGACACGACATGCCATGCGGTCAGAACGAGGGGGCGACCGTAGTCATCGCGTACAATGACACCACTCCCCTCAGGCTGCTCGTTATTACGTTGCCCTTGGGGCCATTCCGGCAATACGCTGACAACCGATCGCATTGCCGTTGCGACAGTTTCAGCCTGCGCCGGTGTCCCTGCTAGACCGAAACTGATCAACGCAGCAAAGAGAACGCGGATCAAAAACGTCAGAGCCGAACATTGCTGGTTGGTGTGGTGTTCACTGTCGCAGACGACAAGTCGACCTGATCGAGCGCAACCTTGGCGATCACGGTAATGCCAACCATTAGCACCAGGGCCATAAGAAATGCTTTCATCTTCTCTCTCCATGACGGTACGTCATCGGTTATTGTGGCGCCGACGATGTCCCTTGCGCGTCATCGCTCGCCACCTTGAGATAGGCGATCAGCGCGTTTATTTTCTTTGGGTCCGTGATCTTTTGCAACGGCATTTTCGTACCCGGCGTATAGTGCTCTGGCCCAAGGGTAAAGAGCTTGCTTAGGGTTTCCGCGTTCCAGATGATATCTCCATTCGCCAGAGCGTCAGAGTATGGATAGCCTGGCACTGTGCCAATCTTTCGCCCGAACACCTTGTAAAGCGTGGGCCCGGCGCGATTGCGACCATCCTTTTTCAGAGTATGGCACACGCTGCATTTCCGCGCGAATTGACGCTCTCCAAGCGAAACCTCGCGACCAACCTGAAACCGGCGCGGAAACTGGCTCGTGACCTTCTCGAAGGCCTTGCGGGGGCTGACCTGCCAGCGCGTGACGAAATCATCAAGCCCGGCATAATAGAGTGTCGCACCCGATTTGCCGAAATCCATCGCCCAAACCGGGCCGTAAGGGTTGCGGTGCTCCTCCAGAAGCTTCCAGTCACCAAGGCGATACACCCGGACAATACCATCGCCTCCCCCCGTCGCAAGCAACCCGGGCTTGTCCAGAATACTCATGGAAAGCACCGGACGTTCGTGCCCAGACAAGTCACGCACGCGCACGCCGGTTTCGACATCAACAAGTCCAACCGCACCATTCAGCGAACCGAACACAAGCTGTTTGCCTCCAGGCAACGCCTTGAGAACGTTGAGCCCCCAGCCGTGCTTGTAAATCATCCGATCCAGTTCACCACGTGCGAGCGACCAGCGTCCAATCTGACCATCATACCCAGCTGAAAACACCGTTTTGCCATCACGATGGAGGACCACCCCGTTGACTGGACCACGGTGACCCTTGAGGACTGGACCAGGTTTGCCCGCTTGCAGGTCCCAAAGGCGCACCGTTCCGTCCCAGCTCGCCGTCGCAGCCCACCGACCATCAGCACTGACGTCGAGTGCCAGAACCTTGCCCGTATGTCCCGTGAAGGTATGCAGCGCCTTACCGGTAACAAGGTCCCAGACTTTTACGCCGCCATCGTCACCCGCGGCCACGACACGCTGGCCATCAGGCAAATAAGCCACAGCGTTCACGGCGCCGTCGTGATCATCGAAACGGCGCTCGACCGGGTCGGTTGTCGCCGATGCCTCGTCGAGGTTCCAATGAATCATGGAATAATCGAAACTACCGGACACGGCGGATGCTCCGTCCGGACTCACGGCTATCGCTTTAACCGGGCCACCATGACCAACCAGATGACCTGCAGCGCGCGCCTCGGCCTCGGTCTGTTTATCGAGAGCGTATGCAGACACTCCCATCCACACGTCCCCACATAGCATTGCACCAACCATTGCAATGCGCGCGAACCATGTGCGTAGCGTGAACATGCCAGTGAGCCCGAGCTTTACTCCGCAGGTGTGGGATCAGCTCCGGCCCCGCTTCGACGCCCTTGCTCTTGTCCGGCCACCTCTTCGTACCAGATACTATGGTGTTCTTTCGCCCAGTTTACATCCACTTCGCCATTACTCATGGCATCAAACGCACCCTCCATGCCGATGGTACCAATGTAGATATGCGCAATAATTACGGCGACCAGGAAAATTGACACGGCGGCATGCCAGAGCGAGGCAAGTTGTTGCTCCTGAACGAGCGTCAAGCTGGTTTCCAGATTGAACCCGAAGGTATTGAGCAATGCGAAGGTCTTGCCAAACATCGCGGTCTGGTAAGGGAACATCAATGCGATTCCAGACATGGAAATTGAAATGCCGCAGAGAACAACGAGCCAGAAAATAATCTTTTGACCGAAGTTGAATTTTTTTGCTGGCGGATGCGACCCCTTCACAAAAATCCCGCCGCCCTTCAGGACCCAGGCGATGTCCGTTCGGCTTGGAAGGTTATGACGTAGCCACATGATGGTAATCATCGCGAGGCCGACCATAAAAGCGAACGCAACATAATTGTGCAGGAATTTCCCATACACGGCGAATGTGGCAAAGAAGCTTTTGTTGATATAGCCGGTGCCAATCAGCGTTTTACCATAAGTGATTGTAAGGCCGGTAATGGCGAGGATGATAAATGACACGGCAAGGAGCCAGTGTCCGATACGCTCGATGTTCATGAACCGTGTTATCGTAAAGCCACTCATGCCATGATCAACACGAATGCGACCGCGGATCAGAAAGAAGATGGCCAGAAGCAGGATTATTCCACCGAGTGCATAACCACCCCAAAGCGGAAGGATATCATCACGGACTGCGCGCCAGCCATTACCGGAGAGATTCGGGTTTGTCACGCGTGACAGTGCTCCACCGTTTGCAACGGCATCGCGAATTGCGTTTTCGTTGTTGAGGCGCTCATTGGGGGCACGAATGGCCTGTCCGGCTTGCTGTGCATTGATTTGTGTCGAGCCTTCATCCCCTTTACGCAGCGCACGCCAAAAATCGGACTGGGAGTTTGGACCGAGGGCATTCGACAGATTTCCTGTGTCACCACCACTGCTAGGCGGTTGGCTAGATTCAGTTGCGTTAGACGGTGGCCGTACATTGCCTTGCGCGTCCGCGGTCCCTGGAAGAACCACAAACGTCGAAATGAGGACTAAAATCCCGAAGACAGCTCCTGTGACTTGCGACAGACGGGGCATACAAAAAACGGGACGAAGCATCTTACGAATCCTCGATATCAACTGAAACACTATTGTGCACCTGATCCATTCAAGATCAATCCACACACTTGCCGGACTTGGCCACCCTGAGTCAGACCGAAACGCCTATAGCCATAAAAAACCCGGGGAAACCCTGTTGGCCGCCCCGGGACTTTATCAGAACGTTTGGCCAAAGACCAACCGGGTTTGCAGTGCAAGTCCGTATCGAACGAAGCCGGGGGAGAAGTGTCACACTCCTCCCCCGGCATATGTTTTGCGAGATCCTAGCCGGACTGGCCAGGATAAGCCTTGCCCCAGCCCCATGCGCCAGAGCCAAAGCCACGGCCAACAACGCGCTCGCGGTAGACATCGGAAACGACATCACCGTCGCCAGCGAGCAGGGCTTTCGTTGCGCACATTTCAGCACACAGCGGCAGCTTGCCCTCGGCAAGGCGGTTACGGCCATACTTCTTGAAT
>CALHAX010000120.1 GCA_937931785.1 uncultured Hyphomicrobiaceae bacterium
GACACCCTTCCCGAGGAAGACGTTGACGAACTCGCCGCGGCACTTCGCAGCGTTTGTGGCAAGGAACCTCTGCGCGTGTCCGCCGTAGTGGGAACGAATGTCGAGACCGCGCTTCACGCAATCGCAGACGGCATCGCTGCAGCACGTGAAGCGGCCAACGCGCCGCCGGAGGTCGCGGACTGGTCTCCGCTATGACGCAAACAAGACCCGAATGGGCAGCAGCCCGGCGCATCGTCGTCAAGATCGGATCCGCCTTGCTGGCCGACGCAGAAACCGGAGCATTGAAGTCCGCGTGGCTCAACTCGCTTGTAAAGGACCTGGCCGTCCTGCGATCTCAGGGCAGGGAAATCGTCCTCGTTTCCTCCGGCGCAATTGCACTTGGCCGCCACACGCTTGGCATTCGCAGCGGTGAGCTGCGCCTGGAGGAAAATCAGGCCGCCGCCGCCGTTGGACAAATCGCTCTCGCCCGCGCTTATAGCGAACGGTTCTCCGAACACGGCATTGATGCCGCACAAATTCTTCTCACCCTTGGCGACACGGAAGAACGCCGCCGCTACCTCAACGCACGTAGCACCATCGCAACGCTTTTAGATCTCGGCACAATTCCTGTCGTGAACGAAAATGATACGGTGGCCACATCAGAAATTCGCTACGGCGACAACGACCGCCTAGCAGCGCGTGTCGCCAGCATGATCAGCGCCGATGTTCTGGTTCTGCTTTCCGATGTCGATGGCTTGTACACGGCACCACCGGATGACGACCCCACAGCAAAACATCTGGATGTTGTGACGTCCATAACACCAGAAATCGCGGCGATGGCAGGAGATGCCGGAACTGCCCTGTCACGCGGAGGCATGGTCACTAAGATCGCCGCCGCCCGAATTGCCAATCAGGCAGGCACGCACATGGTGATTGCCTCCGGCAAGTTCCTCCACCCGTTGCAGGCTATTGCCGACGGCGCACGATGCACCTGGTTCATTGCCGACGGCGATCCGAAGACAGCGCGAAAACGCTGGATCGGCGGAGGGCTGACCGTTGCGGGCGCACTTGTTGTCGACGCAGGGGCCGAAAGTGCATTACTGAAAGGCAAGAGCCTGCTGCCAGCCGGTATCACCAAGATAGAAGGAAAATTCGGGCGCGGTGATCTCGTCTTGATCAAGTCTGCAGTCGGACAGGAAATCGGCCGCGGATTGACGGCCTATGATGCCGACGATGTCACAAAACTGCTCGGCAAACGGTCTGTCGAAATTCCGGAGATTCTGGGATATCGGGGCCGAAGCGCGATCGTCCATCGCGATGATATGGTGCTCGGAGCGGGTTAACCACGGTCATCTGATCCGCCTGCCAGAACGATCAGGCCACACTGTCGTGGCAAGCAGCACCCAACCCAATATACCTCTGCTGTGTGCCGACAACGTCTCATCTCCCTGAAACGACAGAAGCGTTACAAGATCGGCGACGCCCGGCGGTGTTCGCACCACGCTCTGCCACGGTAAACCTTCAAACTGCGTCATATAGTAAAGATAATAGATCTGGGGGGATAACCACTCAAAGCTCCAGAAGACGACCAAAAACAGCGGCACGCGCAACAGTATTGGCACCCTGCGCGAAAACCTCCAGGTCAACAGAACCACGGCGACAAAGAGTGCAAACGAAAGCGCCGCCAGACCAACCTGACCTGACGGCGTCAACGTATAGAAAGAATCTTCTGCATACATAAGAAGTTGGCGATCAGCTCCGTGGAGGTTTGAGATATTTTTCCGCGATTGTCGCCATCCGTTCGGGGCCAAGAATCGGCGGGAACAGTGTGAGGAACTTACCGTCCGTTCCCATCAGATAGATATAACTCCCGTGGGCGAAAATCTCTCCGCCATCTGGATCGACATAGACCACCTTCGACTCAACCTGAAACGCCTTCTGAGCAACATCGATTTGCGCACGGCTCCCGGTCAGTCCGATCAACCGTTCATGGTATTTCGGCAAGGCTTCTCGCATCGCTGCCGGCGTGTCCCGCTTCGGATCAACCGTAATGAGGACGGGTTGCACATCAACATTCCGTGCTTTGAGCGTATCCACCATCTCAACCATGCGTGGAATTGCAACACTGCAAATGGCTTCACATTTGGCATAGCCGAAGAAAATCGCCAGCGGCGTTCCTTCGAAGTCTTTCAAACGACGCGGTGTGCCAGTCTGATCGACAAGATCGAAATCACCTCCAATGTCCGTCGGAAACGGCAACGCCTTCGCCAGATCCGCCGGAAGCTCGGGCGCTTTGTCAGCTGATGGCTGCGTTACACGCTCCTTGGCCTCGGGAACATGCGCATGCCCCTGATGACCGCTGGATGGGCTTGCAAGCGCAGCCCATCCCAACGCCATAGCCAACAAGGCTGCAACGGAGATGCGGTTTCTCATTCCACTTCATCCTTCGCGTAGGCAACATCAGCCTCCTTGCCGAGTCCAAGCCACCCGTCCGCTGCCAGTTGTTTGGCGATGCGCGGATCGTTTCGGAACCATGGTCCTTTTTTCCCCGCATCAGGAAACTGCTTGCGCCAGGCCTTTGTGAAGCCGCTTGTTTTATTCCACTTCTTGGTGCCCTGTTCGCGGATCAACTGAACCTGATAGATTTTGATATCACCTTCACCAGCAAGGAGACCGTCAACTTCGACATCTTTGTTGCAGTACGGGAGAAGGTCAGCCATGGCACCAGAAAAAATCGGCTGACCGTTCTTGCTGACCGGGAACAGGCGTCCGTCCGATTTTCGCACGACACCAAGTTGCTGCGTTCCACCCCCACACTTGTCCGCACAAGCTGCGCCGCCACTCACCTCACAAAGCATATCGACAACCTTAGCGTCGAACCGCGCTTTAACCTGGCCTGTCAGGTTCCAGCTCTTCGCCTTGCTTGGCTTGTCTTGGGCAATTGCAGCGTTGGGCGACAACGCAACGGCAATCATGAGAGAAAAAACAAATCGCATCATTTCGCCAACTCCTTCAGGGTCTTTTTGGGAATGGCAAAGCCGGGAACGACACCAAAGTCTTCATGGTTCTTGTTCACGAGGCCTTCGTTGGCGACAATTTTCTCGACCACGAGATATTTCAAACCGTCACGCTCATAGAGCAAGCCATCCGCCGTCAACTTGTCCGATTGCACACTCAACAAGGTTTCGTCCACACTGCCCGTGCCTTTGCCTTCAAGCTTGAGCACAAGATAAACGTCACCGCTTTCCGTGAGCAAGCCAACAGGAATACCACCGGCCGAGCACCACAGCGCACAGGTGTGGTGCGCAGATCCGACGACGGCTTCGCGACCGCCCATCACACCAGAGTAATAACACCATGTATCAATCATTTCGCCGGTCACCGTGACCCGCTTTGCTTCCGCAGCAGCGTTGGCTACGGGAGTTAGTCCTGGCAGGGCCATAAGGCTGATTATCGCCGTCAACAACCATCGCGTCATGGTATATCCTTTCCTGATGCTCGCAAATGTAACGAATGTTAGCATGACATATGCCCGATGGGGTTTCACGTGTCCGCGAGAATGATTTTCGCGAGGTTTAGGAAGCACATGACTTGGCGAATTGACGCGCCTGCGGGGGAAACGCTTCGCAGTACGCTCGCAGAAAATCTGGCGACATTCGATGTCAACAGAATTCCCGACCCAGCTTTGCGTCACGCTGCGGTTGTGCTGGCTGTGACCGGTGGCGCCACCACCAACGGACAGGCCGCCGTGCTCCTGACGCTGCGCCAATCGCGATTACGACAGCATTCTGGCCAATATGCACTGCCCGGTGGGAAACTCGATCACGGAGAAACTGCCGTCGAGGCTGGATTGAGGGAACTCGATGAGGAGCTTGGCCTCAAACTGGAAGTGTCAGAGGTTCTCGGGTATCTGGACGACTACCCGACACGCTCTGGTTTTCGAATCACACCGATTGTCGTGTGGGCCGGAGCGGACTGCATGCTGGCCCCGGCGCCTGATGAAGTTGCAAAGGTCTTCCACATCCCGTTCACAGAGCTCGACAGCGATGCAATCCCGGTCTTCGAACCAGGCGAAACCGATCGCGCGCCCGTCTTGTATTCGGAGTTCCCGACACTCGGCCACCGAATGTATTCGCCCACAGCCTCCATCATGTACCAGTTTCGCGAAGTCGCAATTCGCGGACAGACCACGCGCGTCGCACACTTCGACCAACCAAAATTTGCCTGGACCTGAGCGTTCCATTCTGATTGGGCTGGACGACGCAACGAACTTCAGTGAGGATTGCGAAAGTTCAGTCGGCGCGGAGGCCCTTACATGAATATCGAGCAAAAGATCAATGCAGAGGCTGACGCCTGCGACATGCTGGAAAATCTCCCTTTCACTCTGGAAGAAGGGATCGGTGGACGCGCAAAGATTGGCTTGATCGTGCTGGCGACCGACTACACGGTAGAGCACGAATTCCGAAAGGTCATGACCGTACCCGGCGTCGACTTCTATGAAGCACGGATCGAGAATGTTCCAACTGTCACGCCAGAAACGCTGGCTGCGATGGAAACAAAAATCCCATCCACGCTCAAGCTGATCCTGCCCGGCGAACCGCTAGATGTTGTCGCCTACGGCTGCACATCGGCATCAATCGTGCTTGGCGAGGAGACTGTGTTTAGCCGTATTCGTGAGGCGCAACCAGAGGCAAAATGCACCACGCCCATCACAGCAGCATTTGCCGCTTTCGACGCCTTTGATGCCAAACGCATCGCCGTCCTCACTCCGTATCGCCGGGACGTGAACGAGCAAGTCAAATCCTATATTGAGAATGCCGGTTATACTGTGCCCGTATTCGGCTCCTTCAACGAGGAAAACGATCCAACCGTTGCACGCATCGACACGGCAAGCCTGTCCAATGCCATCGACGTCATCACACGGGAGCGCGACATCGAGATGGTGTTCGTATCCTGCACCAGCGTTCGACTGTTCGAAGCCGCAAAGGAAATAGAGGACCGGATCGGCCTGCCGGTCACGTCGTCCAACCACGCCATGGCGTGGCACTGTCTCCGCCTCGCGGGCGTCGAAGATGCCATGCCGCAATGGGGACGCCTGTACGAGAAGGCTCTTCCGTCAAACCGGTAGTCCAGAATTTCAGTATCCGAGTTCCCGGCTGACCTGATTCAGCAACGGTTTTCCCGCAACAAGCAACTCCAGGTTTCGGAAGAAAAGATCCAGCGTCAGCGGAATATAACTGTCGCCATCGTCCGCTGAAACGTGCGGCGTGATGACAAGATTACGCGTATCCCAGAGCCGCGAGTTCTCGGCAATAGGTTCTGGAGAAAAAACATCAAGAACGGCACCGCCAAGCTCACCAGCTTCAAGCTTGTCGCACAACGCATCGTAGTCCATCGCAGACTCTCGCCCGATGTTCGCAACACCACATGTCGGCTTCAACAGATCCAGACGTCGCTTGTCGATCAGCCCCCGTGTTTCAGGCGTTTCAGGCACCGCCAGATAAAGAATATCAGCCCGTGGCAGAACGGCGTCGAGCTTGTCGAACGTGACGACCTCGTTGCAACCGTCCACCGTACCGCCACGTCGGTTCACGCCGATGATGTGCGGGCCGAGAAGCGACAGTTTCTTCGCCGCCGCCCCACCAAGACTTCCAGTGCCCACAATCACCACCGTACTCCCTGCGATCGGCGTTCCGTATGGCGACGTGTAGGTGTGCGACCTCTGGTTCGTCAGGATTGAAGGCATGTGATTGTGCAGCATGAGCATCGCCATGAGGCCAAACTCACCAGCCTTGTCCGCGTGCACCCCCTTGTTGTTCGTCAAAATCGTGCTTTTCGGCAACCAGTCGAGTGGCAGAAGATGCTCAACCCCGGCACCAATGCAATGAATCCACTTGAGGTTCGGCGCAACGGTCGCAAGATCGTCGGTCGGGAAATCCCACGTCAGCAGGATGTCCGCATCCGCCATTGAGGATGAAAAATGATCCACATCCCAGTCGATGAACGGCTCGATGCGATCGGCGAGCCTCGGAAACCGCTTCAGCTCTGTTGCAAACCGATCCGCCGTGATCGTGAAAACCTCTTCACCTTCCGGCGTATTCGGAAACGAGCCCGGCGCCCAGCGATTGTTCTTGACGTGGATCTTCAGTTTTTCGGCCCGGTCGCTCATGGCGTGCCCCGCTCTTCCATCGCCGCAAGCGCCGCAATGATCTGCGCATCACGTTCTTCAAGCGGCAGGTGCTCGGCTTCGAACTGCATGTTCATGACCGCATTCCCCACATCCTTAAGAAATTTCCCATCGTCAATTTCGTTCTTGAGCGGCATCTTCAAGACCGAGTCCTGACCGTACGTGCGCACGGCTTCACCTGAAATCTGTTGGGGTTGCGGCAATGGTTTCCCCTCTGCCAGATCACGCACCAGACGGCGAATACGTCGGCGATAAAGCGAGACGCCCCGGTCTGTCGGCATCAGATTTTCACCCTTGTGTGCACTAATCGGCCCCATGCCTTCAACCGCTTCAGCGTCAGCCGGGCGGCGCTGGCGTTCCTCCCACGTGCGATCCACGATCTCGCCCTGCTCGATCAGCTCGCACCCTTCCTGATTGTTGTATTTCTCCGGATCACCACGTTCGCCAAAGTTCGCCCAGGCCAGACTGATGGAGTGCTCGTCATCCACCGGCACCACCCATCGAGTAAACGAGGAACGCCCGAAGAAATGCGAGCGAGTCCCATCCGCCTGGAAGGCAGCACCGGCCTGCGTGAAGTTTGGCAGGATCAATTCATTCACCCGCACCCAGACATGGTCGTCGACCCGGCGCGTATTGCTGCCCAGGAATTGCAGTCCTCGTTCGAAAATCTCCAACTCGCCAATCTCGGCCATTCCTTCCGAAAACTGCGCACCAGCATTCTGGCTGTGCAGGAACGAGGTATGGATCGGATCCATGATCGCATCGAGAACCTGCAACCAGTTGCAGTCGTAGTCGACGCGGTACGGTCGCATAATGATGTCCGGTACGTCATAGGCATCAAAGTACGGGAATTCCGGCATCGCGTCCGGCGGTCCCAGGTAGGCAAACACAAGCCCCCGGAACTCAACCACAGGGTACGCACCAAGACGTGTCCGGGCCCGTACATCGAGCGCGGGCCCCGCATCGTCGTCCTCTCCTGGCGTCTCAAGTATTTCTCCGTCCGGTGCAAACAGCCAACCATGATAGCAACACCGGATGCCACGCTCTTCGCACTTGCCGAACACAAGCGAGGCACGCCGATGCGGGCAATTCCGATGCACCAGACCGATCTGACCATCTGCCTTCTGGCTGGTGCGAAACAGCACGAGGTCCTCACCGAGGATACGAACGGGTTTGGGAAGCTCACCGATTTCGGAGGTCAGCGCCACCGGATGCCAGTACCGTCGAAAAAATTCTCCGCACGGCGTTCCGGGCCCGATCTCCGCAAGCTCATGGTCGTAGTCCGGCGGCGCGATGGCCTGCCCGTAACCGGTGTAGCTATTTGCACTGATGGCGGGCGTTGATGCGTTGCTCATGGCCTGCTCCCTCGCACTGATTTTTAAATTACGAAATTCGTAGAATTGTCATTCCTGTTTGACGAAACCGTAACATCGCACTAGGTTTCTTCGCAATACGCAATTTTGAGGGCAATCTCGGCATATGGCCAAGTCTGCAACAGCACGCCTTGTGCGATCGAAGTCAGATGCCACCGAAGGCGCAGCACCCGTGGACGCGCTCAGTCGCGACATCATCCGCATGTTGCAGGACGACGGGCGGATGCCATTTGCCGAGGTCGCGCAGACCTTAGATGTCTCCGAAGGCACGATCCGCAATCGCGTGAATGCGATGAAGCAGAACGGGCAGCTGCGCATTGTCGCAATTGCCGATCCGCGCGCCATCGAATACCGCACCGACGCGATGCTGGGGCTGAAAATCAGTCAGTCAACGACGCCCGCATCTGTCGCGGACCGGCTCGGCGCATTGCCCGAAGTCGTTTACATCCTCTGGCTCAGTGGGCGGTATGACCTGCTTGTTGAGGTCGTAACGGACGAACGCGATCAACTCCTCACATTCCTCGAGGATCATATTCACGGCCAACCGGATATCGCTGACGCAGAAACCATGACAGGTCTCAGGAATTTCAAAAACCAGTTCCTCCTGAAACGGAACTGGGCCTAATCGCCACCGCATCAGGCGGACAACATGTAGGGAGTAACGGCAATGAGCATTTACATCGAAGACATGGACGCCGCGATCGCGCGCAACAAGAAGCAGTTGCCCGATCTCAAGAAGAGGCTTGAGAGCGCAGGCGTCAAATACGTGCTGTCGTGCTGGATCGACATGCTCGGCATTCCGAAAACAAAGCCGGTGCCGATCTGGGATCTTGAAGCACTGTGCCTCGGCAAGGGACCACAATTCGCCGTTCATTCCGTGTCGTTCGTGCCCGAGCTGGGGCCGGCTGACCCGGATCAGATCATGATCCCGGATCTTGATGCCGTATACATCTGCCCCTGGGACAAGACGCAAGCCTGGATATTCGCGGATATTTATTGGGAGGGCAAACCATACGACCATTGCCCACGCATGGCACTCAAGCGGCAGGTGCAGGCCGCGCACGATGCCGGATACAAGCCCATGGCCGGGATCGAGCCCGAATTCCTCGTCCTCCGCCACGACGAGAACGGCCACCCCGTCAAGGCGTTCGACAACGATCCAGAACTCCCCAACGGACGCAAACCCCGCCGACAGGCCTGGGGTTATGACGTCGAGGCATCCATCGATAGCATGGGCTTCCTCGGCGACATGATCGACATTCTGGGTGAACTCGACTGGGATCTTCACGACGTCGTCGCCGAAGGGGCCTACTCACAGTTCGAGCTCGATTTTGGCTACACCCACATTGTCGAAATGGCGGATCGCCTGACATTCCTGCGCGTTCTCCTGAAGGAAATCGCCAAGGAACACGGCTGCTTCGTAACCTACATGCCAAAATTCACGATCGGCGACTGGCGCTCCGGCGCACACATCAACTTCTCCGTTCAGGATGTAAAAACAGGAAAGAATATCTTTGGTGACAGTAAGAAGGGCTGGAGTGACGTCTCGCAAAACGCAGTCGCCGGACTGTTACGCCACGGCGGCGGTTTGTCAGCCATCACCTGCTCCACCGTCAATTCCTACAAGGGACTTGTCGCACGCGTTCCGGGATTTGAAGGCGGCGTATTCACGTGGGCACCAACGCACATCACCTATGGCCCAAACAACCGCTCGGCCATGCTGCGCCTCCCACAGAACCGTTACTGCATTGAAAACCGTGCCACGGACATGTGCATGAACGCCTATCTTGCCCTCGCCTGCACGAGTGCAGCGATTGTCAAAGGTGTGACGGAAAAACTCGATCCAGGTCCACCACTTGGTCGCGATCTGTACCGGATGACCGAAGAGGAATTCGAGGAAGCCGGAATTCAACGCCTGCCGCGCTCGCTGGATGAAGCAGTCAATCTGTTCGAGAACGACGCGTTGATGAAGGAAACGGTCGGAGAACGGATGCACAGCTCCTACATCGCGTACAAGCGGGATGAATGGGAGCGCTTCAGCGTCGCCATTACCGAATGGGAAGTGGAAGAATATATCCGCCTCTATTGACGCATTCAGAAAGACTTCGGCCATGACAGCGCAGGACCACGACCTCTTTGCACTTGGCGACATTCCGTTGCAATCGGGCGAGATCCTGCGCGACGCCAAACTCGCGTATAAAACCTACGGAGATCCTGCAAACGCGGCAAACGGCACCGTTCTGATGCCGACTTTCTACACCGGCACACACGGGCGCAACGAAGGGTTTTTTGGCACCGGCCGGGGCATCGATCCGTCAAGGCATTTCATTGTTTCGGTCAACCTGTTCGGGAACGGCCTTTCTACCTCACCGAGCAACACTGTGCCGGCACAACACGGAGCAGCGTTCCCGGACATCACCTACCACGACAACATCGCGTGCCAGCACCGCCTCATTACCGAGCATCTTGGCCTCGATCACATCCACCTCGTAACCGGCTGGTCCATGGCCGGTGCGCAATGCTATCACTGGGCGGCCCAATACCCGGATAGGGTTGGCGCAATACTCCCGTTCTGCGCATCGGCAAAAACATCCCCGCACAACTTTGTTTTCCTTGAAGGGGTAAAGGCCACCCTCTGCGCCGACCAGAACTGGAACGCAGGAAATTATGAAGCACAACCAGAGGCGGGCCTGCGTGCATTCGGGCGCGTCTACGCCGGCTGGGCGTTTTCCCAGACGTTCTATCGCGAACACCTCTATCGCAAGCTCGGATTCGAAACCGTTGAGGACCTGCTGGTGGATTGGGAAGAGGATCACGTGCGCAACTGGGACGCCAACAATCTCCTTGTGAAACTGAAGACGTGGCAAACCGGAGACATCAGCGCAAACGACACGTACAATGGAGATTTTATGGCAGCCTTACAAGCAATTCAGGCCAAAGCCATTCTGATTCCCTGCTCCGACGATCTCTATTTCCCTCCGGCCGACAACGCGATCGAAGCAAAGCACATCCCCAATGCCGAACTGAGGGTCTACAACTCCCCGTGGGGCCACTGCGTCGCAAGCCCGGGCAACGATCCCGCCTTTGCCACTTTTCTCGATGACGCGATCCAGGACCTCCTACCGGGATGACCACGCTAAACGTCATCTTCCGCCGGGCCACACGCGATGACCTCCCTGCGATTGTTGTGCTTCTTGCTACAGATGATCTCGGCAAGGGACGGGAAGACGCAAGCATGCCGCTCGCACAACCTTACCTCGACGCGTTCGTAGCCATCGAAGCCGACAAGAACCAGCTACTGTCCGTCGCCGAAGACGGTGGAACAGTCGTTGGCACGCTAATGCTCACGTTCATTCCCGGCCTGTCTCGTATGGGCGCATGGCGCGGCCAGATCGAAGCGGTTCGCATTGCACAATCGCACCGTGGTGCAGGCCTGGGCGAGCAGTTCTTCAAATGGGCCATTGAGCGGTGCCGCGAGCGCGGATGCTCCCTGGTGCAGCTCACAACCGACAAAACCCGTGCAGATGCACACCGCTTCTATGACAAGCTTGGTTTCACGGCGAGCCACGAGGGGTATAAGCTGACACTCTGAGCGTCACAAAGCAGCGATCGTCAAGACCGGAACGTTGCAAGGAGAACAAACGTCATGACTCATGTCCTGCATCGCTCCCAGCTTCACAAATATCCAACCGCAGTGTCCGGCAGCGGCGTGCACCTCTATGACAGCGATGGCAACGCGTACTTCGACGCATCCGGTGGAGCCGCAGTCTCATGCCTCGGGCACGGCAATGCAGAAGTTCTGGATGCCATGCGCCGCCAGATGGATAGCGTCGCCTATGCTCATACCAGTTTTTTCACAACGGATATCGCAGAGGAACTCGCCGAACTCGTAATGGCAGACGCACCTGACGGTCTGTCGCATCTCCACATCTGCAACAGCGGATCAGAAGCCATCGAAGCCTGCCTGAAAATGGCACGACACTACTTCAACGAACGTGGCGAAACCCACCGCATCAACATCATTTCCCGACGTCAGAGCTACCACGGCATCACGGCAGGCGCTTTCTCTGTTGGCGGTCGCATGCCCGCCCGCGCACCATTCGAACCACTTTTGTTCAACGCTCATCACATCTCACCCTGCTTTGCCTATCGCGAGCAGCGCGAGGACGAGACCGAAGAGGATTACGCAGCACGTCTGGCTCAGGAGCTTGAGGACAAGATCGCAGAGCTCGGTCCCGACACCGTCGCCGCATTCGTTGCCGAAACCGTAGTCGGCGCAACCCTCGGCGCCGTGCCCGCCGTACCGGGTTACTTCAAGCGCATCCGGGAAATCTGCAACCGCCACGGCATCTTGCTGATCCTAGACGAAGTGATGTGCGGCATGGGTCGCACCGGCACACTTCATGCCTGCGAGCAGGAAGCCATCGCACCAGATCTGATGGCCGTCGCCAAGGGGCTCGGAGGCGGATACGCACCAATCGGTGCCATGCTTTGCAGCCAACAAATCGTCTCGACAATCACCGAGGGTTCCGGTGCATTCCCGCATAGCCAGACCTACAACGGCCATCCACTCTCTTGCGCTGCCGCCGTCGCCGTTCAGCAAATTATAAAACGGGACAACCTCCTGCAGAATGTGCAGGAGCGTGGCACAGACCTTGACCGACGGCTGAACGAGCAATTCGGCAATCACCACCATGTTGGCGATGTCCGGGGGCGGGGCCTGTTCCGCGGCGTAGAACTCGTGTCGGACCGAGCATCGAAAACGCCTTTCAATCCCGAAACGAAGCTCCACGCCAAGGTCAAGCAAGCCGCCATGAAACACGGCCTGATGGTTTACACGATGGGCGGGACTGTGGACGGCATTACGGGCGATCACATCTTGCTCGCCCCACCTTTCATCGTGGACAGCAATGACGTGGACACCATCGTTGAACGACTGGGGCTGGCAATTGATGACGCGATCGGGCACATTGCGTCACAGTAGCGATTAAAGCCTGCCTTGAAGGGCAGGATCTGGAATCGCTAACTATCGGTTCGCACGTACACGTCGCAGACGTGTGCGTCGTTACACCGGTGCAGATAAAGCAATACGGTCACACAACGAACCGGAACAAACAAAACTCAAGGGAGCTAAATTTGATGAAACGAACAATCCAGGCCACCGGACTTGCGATGGTTGCAGGTGCTGCACTTTTCGCCGCTCCGGCAATGGCACAGCAAAAGTTCATTTCAATCGGCACAGGTGGCGTAACCGGGGTGTACTACCCGACAGGTGGCGCAATTTGCCGCCTCGTCAACAAGGATCGCAAGGACCACGGCATTCGGTGTTCCGCAGAATCCACCGGTGGCTCAATCTACAACATCAACACGATCCGCAACAAGGAACTCGAGTTTGGTGTGGCCCAGTCTGACTGGCAGTTCCATGCCTACAACGGCACGTCAAAATTCGAGAAGAACGGGAAATTCGAAAAGCTGCGCGCTGTCTTTTCGGTCCACCCGGAACCTGTAACCGTGATTGCCCGAGACGATTCCGGCATCAAGAATATTTCCGATGTCAAAGGCAAGCGCATGAACATCGGCAACCCCGGTTCCGGCACGCGCGGCACTTGGGAAGTGATGGAAGAAGCGCTTGGCTGGAAACGTGGCGACCTGAAACTTGCAACGGAAATGAAGTCTGCTGAAACCGGTCAGGCTGTTTGCGATGGCAAGATCGACGCCTACTTCTGGCTTGTCGGTCATCCATCCGCGCTGACGCAGGAATCGCTCGCCAGCTGCGCAGCCCGTCTCGTGAACGTGACAGGACCAGCGATCGATAAACTAATTGCAGATAACCCGTACTACCGTTCAGCACGCATTCCTGCGGGCATGTACAACAACAAGGAAGACATCAAGACGTTTGGTGTCGGTGCAACGTTCGTGTCCAGCACAGACGTTCCCGATGATGTTGTCTACACCGTTGTAAAAGCCGTCTTCGAGAACTTCGACCAGTTCAAGAAACTTCACCCGGCCTTTGCAAACCTTGATCCCAAGGAAATGATCAAGGACGGTCTCTCCGCACCTCTGCATCCTGGTGCAGTGAAATACTACAAGGAAAAGGGCTGGATGTAGCCTGACGCACGAAGGGAGCTGGGTAACCAGCTCCCTTTTTTTATTCTGATGGACGCATCAGGATATGTAGACGCACAAGGGGGATGACATGAGCACTGCACAAACCGCTGACGAACTGGTCGCCGATGTTGAAACTGGTGGCCGAGAGCCAGCAGGCTGGCAGATGACCTTGTTTCTCGCCATCGCGTTCACTTGGTCTCTCTATCATCTCCTGCTCCCCACGCAGCTGCCCTACATCCTGCGTGAAGTGACCGGGAGCGATTTCTGGCTCATTCTGGTCAATCAGGCCCGTCGGATTCATCTCGCATTCGCGTTCGTTCTCGCAGCAATCGCATTTCCACTATTCAGGTCAAGCTCGCGTCGATCCGTCCCCTGGTACGACTGGGGTCTTGCGGCCCTCGGCGTCATGGTCTGCCTCTATGCCGTCGTGAACAATACGAGCATCGCTGAACGATCAGGCTCCTTCACAGACACCGATATCATCATTGGAATCATCGGCATGCTGCTGGTGGGTGTATCCGTATACCGCTCGCTCGGCTTGCCACTCCTCATTGTCGGGCTTGTGTTCGTCGCTTACGTGTTCTTCGGCGCGGGAGACTGGGTGCCGGAAACGCTCAAATGGAAAGGGGCCTCCACGGGCAAGGCACTCTGGCATTTTTGGATTCAGGATGAAGGCGTGTTCGGTAAACCACTCGCCGTATCCGCCGAGTTGATTTTTCTCTTTGTACTGTTCGGCGGCATCCTTGAGAAAGCCGGAGCCGGCAACTACTTCATCAAGCTTGCATTCTCGTTACTCGGTCACCTGCGCGGCGGACCTGCGAAAGCTGCTGTGCTCGCATCCGCCCTCAGTGGTGTGTACTCCGGTTCATCCATCGCCAACGTCGTCACAACCGGCACGTTCACAATCCCGTTGATGAAGAAAACCGGTTTTTCGGCGGAAAAAGCTGGAGCTATCGAGGTTGCCTCATCAACCAACGGGCAATTGACCCCACCAGTCATGGGTGCCGCCGCATTCCTGATCGCCGAATTCACGGGCGTTCCCTACACGACATTGCTCAAACATGCGCTCCTGCCAGCTCTCGTCTCGTATATCGCACTAATCTATATCGTCCATCTTGAAGCGCTTAAGCTGAATTTGAAAGGCATGGACAAGCCGTCTTCGACCCTCTCAACCGCAACACGGTTGTTGCGCTTTTTCACCGGCTTCTTGCTGACGATTGCACTGTTCGCTGGCGTCTATTTCCTCCTCCAGATGATTTCACAAGCCTTCCCGGGACTGACGCTCGCAAGCGTCATGGCGATCTGTGGGGTTGTCTACCTGGTCCTTCTGATGATCGCCTCACGTTATCCCGACCTTGAGGTCGAAGATCCAGATGACGTCAGCATGACGTTGCCTGCAACAGGGGATGTTGTTTGGACCGGCCTCTATTATGTACTCCCCATCGTCATTCTGATCTGGTGCATCCTGCCCACGCCGGACAAACTGTCACCGGGTCTGGCAGCATCCTGGGCCGCGTTCGCCATGACGTTCATCGCACTCACCCAGCATCCCCTCAAGCGCATGATGCGGGGTGCTGGCAATCTTGCATCGGGTTTCAGGCTCGGCGTCCAGGAATGGTTCGATGGCATGATTGCCGGCGCACGCAGCATGATCAGCATCGCCGTCGCAACGGCAGCAGCCGGCATCATCGTCGGCGCACTCAGCCTCACAGGCGCACACAACGTGATCCTTGAATTCGTGGAGGTGATCTCCGGCGGCAACTTGATGGTGCTGCTGGTCCTCGTCGCACTCATGAGTTTGATCCTGGGCATGGGCCTGCCAACAACCGCCAACTATCTGGTTGTCTCGGCTCTCATGGCGCCTGTCATTGTGACCCTCGGTGCCAAGAGCGGTCTTATCATCCCCGTGGTCGCCGCACACCTGTTCGTCTTCTACTTCGGTATTCTTGCCGACGACACGCCTCCCGTCGGCCTTGCTGCGTTTGCGGCTGGCGCGATTTCCGGTGGCGACCCGATCAAGACAGGCATCCAGGGCTTCGGCTACGACATTCGCACCGCCCTGCTGCCATTCCTGTTCATCTTCAACACGGAGCTGTTGCTGATGGATGTCACGTTTGCGAAGGCGGTGTTCGTGTTCATTGTTGCCGTCATAGCAATGATGGTGTTCGCTGCTGCCACGCAAGGGTACTTCTTCGCGCGCAGTCGCTGGTGGGAATCTGTCGCGTTGTTGCTTATTGCCCTCGTGCTCTTCCGCCCAGGTTATCTGCTCGACAAGTTTGAAGCACCCTACATCGAAAAACCGGGCACCGAGCTCGCAGCAATTGCCGCTGCAGCATCCGAGGGATCACAGCTGCGTTTCCGGATCTCCGGACCCGACGTCGACGACGCAGACGAAACGCAAGCCACAACACTGCAACTGGAAATATCGGACAAAGGCTTTGGTGCCACGAGGCTGGACAAGATGGGACTGATGATCAATGTCGAGGGTGATATCGCCAAGTTCGACGAGCCGACCAACCGGTCACTCGGCAACCTTGGCAAGCGCTTCGACTTCTATTCGGATCGACCCGTTGTCGTCACGACAGTCTACGAACCAAACACCGGACGCTGGCCCAAGGAAATCTTTTACATCCCGGCCCTGCTTCTGCTCGGAATTGTCATTCTATTCCAGCGACGCAGACAAACCCAACCCGCGTTCTGATCGGGTTGGCATCACTCACGCAGCGGCGGGGAGGCCCAACAAGGAACGGGCCTCCGCAACGCTGGCCGGATGGCGGTCGTACTTCGGACACAGATCCACGACCCGTTGAACAAGCGCCGCATTCGACGGAGCCAACACCCCACGATCCAGCTTCATATTGTCCTCAAGTCCGGTACGACAATGCCCACCGCGCTCCAGCGACCATTCGTTCAGTGTGATCTGATGGCGTGCAATCCCGGCGCCCGTCCACGTCGCATCCGGAGCAATGCGCTTCACTGTTTCAACGTAGAAATCAAACGTCGGTCGGTCCACGGGCATAGCATTTTTCACCCCCATCACGAACTGGACGTGCAGCGGTCCTTCGATTTCATTGTTCTCCGACATCTCGACCGCCTTAAAGAGCATTGAAAGATCAAACACCTCGATCTCGGGCTTGATGCCGTAGGTTTTCATTTCCGCGGTCAGCCAGTTGATGAGTTCCGGCGTGTTTTCATAAACCCGCGTTGGAAAGTTGCACGACCCTGTCGAGAGGGACGCCATATCAGGACGCAGCGGTAACATGCCCCCGCGTTCCCGCCCGTTCCCCGAACGCCCACCCGTTGAAAGCTGAATGATCATACCAGGGCAATGTTTTCTCAGCCCTTCCACAAGCCGCCCGAACCGCTCCGGATCAGAGGTTGTCGTGCCATCATCATTCCGCACATGGCAATGCGCCAGCGTCGCCCCGGCTTCGAACGACTCCTGCGTCGATTCCACTTGCTCTTCAACGGTAATCGGCACTGCCGGATTGTCCGCTTTCGTCGGCACAGAACCCGTGATGGCAACCGTAATGATGCAGGGCGTGGTCATGAGCATTTATCCCAGAATGTTATCGTAAGGCAGACCTGCATAATTTTCTGCAATGGCGGTCTGTTTGGCAGTTGAAGAGAATATATCATCGAGCTCTGCGAGCTGCATGCGTTGTGTGAAACTGTCGCTATCGTCAAAATCATGAAGCAAGTTCGTCATCATCCAGGAAAACCGCTGCGTCTTCCAGATCCGTTGCAAGGCAACATCCGCGTAACGCTTCAATCCAGCCTCATTGCTCGCATTGAAATACGCGTCGAATGCCGTTGCCAGATACTGAACGTCCCCGACCGCAAGATTGAGCCCCTTTGCGCCGGTTGGCGGCACGATGTGCGCCGCATCGCCAGCCAGGAAAAGGCGACCATGTTGCATGGCCTCGCACACAAAACTACGGATCGGCGCGATGCCTTTTTCGACAGCAGGCCCTGTCACAACATGTGAAGCCATGTCCGGTCCAAGGCGTCTCCTGATCTCATCCCACAACCGGTCCTCAGACCAATCCGCAACATTTTCGCCTGCCCGGCATTGAATGTAATAGCGTGATTGCGTTGCCGACCGCATGCTGGCGAGCGCAAAACCATACGCACTCCTCGCGTAAACAAGTTCCTCGTCGCAAGGCGGAACGTCAGCAAGAATTCCAAGCCAGCCAAACGGATAGACCCGTTCGTGTTCCAGTTTCCGTTCACGCGGAATGACCTGGCGGGATGGTCCATGAAACCCGTCACAGCCTGCGATAAACGAGCATGTTATGCGGTGGGATACGCCACCCTTGCTGAACGTCACGGACGGCGCATCACTTTCGACATCATGCAGTTCAACATTACTGACCTCGAAGTGTAACTCACCGTCGGCTGCAGCCCTGGCAGCCATCAGATCTTTCGTAACTTCTGTCTGGCCGTAAACCGTGACGTGGCGTCCGGTCAGATCTTCCAGGGCAATGCGACACGTCTTGCTGTTCGCACTGATGGAAAATCCACTATGGCGTTGCCCTTCATTCTCCAACCGTGCCCCAACCCCCGCACGCGTCAGAACCTCAACCGTTCCTTGTTCCAGAACCCCGGCTCGAACACGGCCCTCAACATGAGGCCGTGTTTGACGCTCAAGAACGATGGAAGAAATTCCGACAAGATGCAGCAGTTGCGAAAGCAGCAAGCCCGCCGGCCCTGCACCGATGATCGCGACTTGTGTTTTCAATCCCTCCATGAACGTTGTCACACGTTCCCGCGGTCTTCACGCCAGAGGCCAAGTTTCTGTTGCGCGGCACGATCAGAATAGCTGAACAGGACACTGTCCTCATCGACCTGATGGACAACGGATTTCCAGCTTGGAACAACAAAAATATCTTTTGGCCCCCAGTTGAACGTCTGACCATCAATCGTCGTGCGCCCACCGCCCTCAACTGCCACAAAGACAGTCGCATCTGTTGAGCGATAACGTGATGTCTCAAAGTTCTTTGGCAACAATTGAAGATGTTGCGCCATTGTTGGCATCGCAAACCCGCCATCCGCAGGATTGACATATCGCAACTTCAATCCGTGACAGGGATCCCACTCACCTTGCTGCTTCATAACCTCAAGCGCGTCACGTGAACGAGCATAAGGATAGTTGAAAATCGGGGACGAAGCCTTCTCGTGTCGGTAATCTACCGGCAGCATGTTCGCACCAAACCGGGCCAGACTATCACCTGTGATACGTGTCACCGGTTGCTCGTCATCCGGATACCCCTCGGCAAACGACGTATCGAAAAATCCGACGATCGGAATATCCAGCCCATCCAGCCAGATCATCGGTTCATCTGTTTCGTTCCCATGATCGTGCCAGGCCATCGGCGGCGTAATAACAAAATCTCCGTATTCCATCATCGTGCGTTCACCATTCACGGCGGTATGTGCCCCATGACCATCCAGCACGAACCGCAACGCCGACTGGCTGTGTCGATGCGCTGGCGCAACCTCTCCCGGCATAACCAGTTGCAGGCCCGCGTAAAGCGATGTGGTAATTTTACTCTCACCGGGCATGCCGGGGTTTTCAAGGATGAGAACCCGCCGCTCCGCTTCCTGTGCCGTGATCAGAGCACCCGCTTCCATCAGGTAGTCCTTTGCCTCCGCATAGCGCCACAGATGCGATTGGCAACCGCTTTTCGGTTCGGGCGTAATAATACTCGACATCACGGCCCAAAGCGGCGTCAGGGATTTTTCACCAATCTTCTTGTAGAACGCCGCACGCTCTGGCGTTTCCTCAGGCACTCCATCACGTGACATATGCTTGTCCTCCCTGAAGGCTGGATTGCGGGGGTCGACCATATCCATACAGCCAATCGAGTGTCTCGAACCAGTCTTGCGGTGTCTTTGCCTGCATCGTTGCGTTACGAAGGTCCGCCATACCGGCCGCCGGGTGATAAATATAATCGCCAATGAGACGCGACATCACCTGCACACGCGCCGTTCGGGCGAAACGCTCTTGCTGATAAGCCGCAAATGCCCGGTCAATCGTATCATGTGTACCAACCATCTGCCCGAGACACACCGCATCTTCTAGCGCCATGCAGGCCCCTTGTGCAAAGTACTGAAGCATCGGGTGGGCCGCATCTCCGAGCAGGGCAACGCGGCCATCGATCCAGTGCGCTGTCGGTTCGCGGTCACACAACACCCAGAGTTTCCAGTCGTTGCCATGCTCGATGATCTGTTGCGCGCGGGGATGAATATGTTCAAATCCACGCTGCACCTCGCTCTTGCTGACAGGTTGACCGGCAACCGCTTCCGTCACATCGTTGTGGTAGGTTACGACAAGATTGAAGACGTTCCACCCTTTCAGAGGATAGTGGACAATATGGCATTTCGGCCCCGCCCAGAGTGTTGCCGCGTTCCACCGCAAATCGTCCGGCATCTGTTCCGTCGGAATGACTGAGCGGTACGTGGTGTGCCCCGAAACACGCGGCGCACCATCGCCCACAAGCTGTTGCCGGATGGACGAGTTAAGCCCGTCACAAGCAATAAGTGCAGCACCGGTGACAACTCCATCATCTGCCATGCGAGCTGTGACCGTTGTTCCGTCTTGATCGTACGAGCAGACGCGCTGGCTTGTCCGCAGTTCAACAAGAGCGCTATCGTTGCATGCATCGAGCAACGCACCATGAAGATCACCGCGATGCACAACCGCATACGGGTTGGAAAAATGCGCACGAAATGCATCGTCCAGAGGGATGTGGCAGATTTCCTCTCCTGCGACAGCGTCCATCAAACGAAGCTTGTCGATGAAGACAGCACCATCCCGGGCCTTCGCCCCAAATCCAAGCGCATCAAAACAGTTGAACGCGTTTGGTCCCAGCTGGATACCCGCTCCGATTTCACCGAACTGCGATGCCTGTTCCAGAACAATTGATCGTACGCCGTGGTTGGCCAGACTGATAGCGCTCGCCAGACCACCGATCCCTCCACCAGCAATCAGGAACGGTCGCTGTGCGGTCACCGCCATTGCCCCTCAAACGCCCAGATAGCGATGCTGCATGTCCGTATCAGCAGCCAGTTCCGCAGATGTGCCGGTCCAGACAACCCGCCCTTTCTCAACAACATGATGTCGGTCCGCCAGTTTGATCAGGTCTGCAACATTCTTGTCTACAACCAGGATCGAGAGCCCGTCATCCTTGATCCGCTTGAGGCACGCCCATATTTCCTCTCGTACGAGTGGTGCAAGCCCCTCTGTCGCTTCATCGAGAATGAGCAGTCGCGGATTGGTCATCAAAGCCCGTCCGATTGCAAGCATCTGCTGCTCACCGCCCGAGAGAAGGTTGCCCATCGATGTCTCGCGCGCCTTGAGACCAGGGAACATCTGATAGATCCGCTCCAGCGTCCATGGCGTGGTATCGCCGAGCCTGTTGGCCGCCGTCGCAACGAGATTTTCCCGTACGCTGAGATTGGGGAAGATCTGCCGCCCTTCCGGTACAAGCCCAAGCCCCAGCTTCGCAATGCGGAATGATGGCAAACCTGTGATCGCCGAGCGTTCAAACTGCACCTCACCTGCGCGTGGCTTCACGATTCCCATGATAGTATTGATCGTGGTGGTTTTTCCCATACCGTTGCGGCCAAGTAGTGTGGCGACCTCGCCCGCTTCAACGCTCAGGTTCATGCCAAAGAGCGCCTGGCTGACACCATAAAAGGCTTCAAGATCACGCACCGCAAGCATTACGCTGCCTCCCCAAGGTACGCATGCCGAACATTTTCATCCGCACGAATGGCATCCGGCGTGTCCGTTGCGATCACCCGACCATAGACCAAAACGGAAATACGGTCCGCCAGAGCAAAGACAGCATCCATGTCATGCTCCACCAGCAGCATGGTCTTACCCTCAAGCCCCTTGAGAATATCGATCATTTGCGAAGTTTCGTCCGCTCCCATGCCGGCCATCGGTTCGTCCAGCAGCATAAGCTCCGGTTCCCCGGCAAGCGCCATGGCAATTTCGAGCTGCCGCCGTTCACCATGAGAGAGACTTGCGGCGGTCCATGACGCACGATCCGACAAGCCCAACTGGCGCAGCAGCGTCATCGCTGGATCCCGCAGACTGTTGTCCTCTCGTGCTGGTGTCCAGAACCGGAAGGAATGCCCCTGATGCGCCTGCACGGCGAGTGCGACATTGTCGAGAACGCTCAAGTCCATGAATACGGACGTAATCTGGAATGAACGCGCAATGCCTTCGTG
>CALHAX010000121.1 GCA_937931785.1 uncultured Hyphomicrobiaceae bacterium
TTGGCGTGGCGAGAACGGGAAGACGTGCAACCATGTCAGGTTGCAGGCTTCGACCAGATCGAGCGTGTTCTCGAACATGGCCTCGGTCTCGGTGGGGAACCCTGCGATCAGGTCTGCACCGAAGGCGACCTCTGGTCGAACGGCCTGCACGGCTTCGCAAAAGGCGATCGCGTCTTCGCGCAGGTGTCGGCGTTTCATGCGTTTCAAAATCATGTTGTCGCCAGCCTGGAGTGACAGGTGCAGGTGTGGCATGACGCGTGCGTTGTTTGTAATTGCGTCCAGAAGTGCAGGATCCGCCTCTATGGAATCGATCGATGAGAGCCGCAGACGGCCGAGGTCCGGGATGCATTCCAGAATTTTCTGAACGAGTTTACCGAGTGAGAGTTTGCCCGGGAGATCAGGGCCGTAGGATGTAATATCAACACCCGTCAACACGACCTCGCGGACACCACGGTCGACCAACCTCTGAATTTGTTGCACCACCTCGCCTGCAGGTACGGAGCGCGAATTGCCGCGACCGTAGGGAATGATACAGAACGTGCAGCGATGGTCGCATCCGTTCTGCACTTGCACATAAGCGCGTGAGCGTGTCGCGAAACCATCAATCAGATGACCGGCCGTTTCGCGCACTGACATGATGTCGTCGACTTGTATGCGCTCACTGGCATTCGAACCGTTCTCGGCGAACGTAACGAACGTTTCCGGTCTCATCTTTTCGCTATTGCCGAGAATGTGATCCACCTCGGGCATATTTGCGAATGTTTCGGGTTCTGTCTGAGCCGCGCAGCCAGTCACGATAATGCGGGCGCCCGGATTCTCACGTCGGGCACGGCGAATGGTCTGGCGCGCCTGTCGGACAGCTTCTGCGGTTACAGCGCAGGTGTTGACGATAACGCTGTTGTCCAGTCCGGCTTGTGACGCGTGCTGGCGCATGACTTCGGATTCGTACGCGTTCAGGCGACAGCCCAGCGTGATGAGCTCCGGTTCGGATGGACTGTGCTGATCGTCAGTGGACATGAACGTTATATAGGAACTGTTTCAGAGGAGCGCGATCCATGCCTGCTCACGGGCAGGCGTGCAAGCTTGATGATGTGATCTGCGGGATCAGGCTGCGACGAGACCGAACGACACAGGGTCCAGCGCACCTGTATTCTCCAGCTCGATTGGGCCGGTTATCAGAAGATGATCGTAATCCGCCCACTCAACGAGAAGTTGACCGCCTGGCAACGTCACGGTTACACGGCGGTCGGTGAGCTCCTTACGGGCTGCGCAGGCAACAGCAGCACAGGCGGCTGTTGCGCATGCCTTGGTCAGACCGGCGCCCCGTTCCCATGTCCGTAATGACAGTGTTTCTCGCGACGTGACATGTGCGATCGAAATATTGGCACGTTCAGGGAACAGCGGATGGTTCTCGAGAATTGGGCCGAACGCTCCGAGATCATGCGCATTCACGTCAGGTACCCAGAAGATACAGTGCGGGTTACCGATGTTGGCAACGCTTGGGCTATGGAGAACGGGATTGTCGATTGGTCCGATCTGCAACTCGATGTAGCGTGTGTCCTGAAATGGTTCAGAGAGCGGGATCTTGTCCCATTCGAAGCGCGGTGGACCCATGTCGACCGTTACCAGGTCGTCCGGGCGAACCAGTGCGCCGAGCATCCCGGCATTGGTCTCAACGACCGGGTTCTGCTTTCCGCTTTCTTTTGCCATCAGCCAGGCAACACAGCGGGTGGCATTGCCGCAGGCGTCGACCTCCATGCCGTCATGGTTGCGGATGCGGATTGCGACGTCTGCCTCGGCGGACGGTTCCATGACGATTACCTGATCGCAGCCAATGCCGCGCTGGCGATCAGCGAGCCGTGCGGCTTCATCACTGCCAATGCGCAATGGACGCTGGCGCGCATCGAGAATGACGAAGTCGTTCCCGAGGCCATTCATCTTGATGAATTGAAGCATTGGCGCGCTCATGATTCCTCTATGGGCGATTGCCGACGCGTCGGCAAGGTAAACAAGTTCCTAACGTCTTGTTTGCCCTCAAGTGTTTTGGTGGATGTGATCGTCAGATGGCCAGAGAATTGCAGTTGTACTTGCGAAAATGGGTGTCCGGCTGCGGACGCGTCGTGATTTCGGGAGTGGAGGCTCATGTCTCGTATTTTCACCAACTGGAAAGACCAGAATGCGGCCCTGTTCGGGGAACACACAATTGTCAGCGGGCACAGCTTGGCGGCGTCTCCGTTGTTCACAGACGATTGGCTGGCGGAGCTGATCGAGGCTGCTCCGGAAGGCACATATCACGTCAATACCATGGACCCGCAGACACACGATCCGCGGACCCGGCGCGAAGGCACGATCGACGGATTGTCCGGACATGAGGTCATTGAGGCCGTCAAGCGCGGCACAATCTGGATCCTGCTGCAGAACCCTGGCGAGACGAACAGCGCGTACGCGGAACTGCTGACCGAAATCTATGATGAGTTGCACGACCGAGTGCCGGGTCTTGAGACGTTCAAACAGAAGATGTCGTTGCTGATTTCGTCGCCCAAGGTGCAGGTTTACTATCATTGTGATGTTCCCGGGCAGACCCTCTGGCAAGTTCGTGGAACGAAGCGGGTTTACGTCTACCCGAACCGCGCGCCGTTCCTGCCGCAGGCTGCACTGGAACGTATTGTTCTAGGTGAAGCGCACGAAATCTCTCTCGCGTACGAGCCCTGGTTTGATGATTACGCCCAGGTGATTGATCTGAAGCCGGGTCACATGGCGCACTGGCCATTGAATTGTCCGCACCGGATTGTGAACGATGACTGCCTGAACGTGTCGTTCACGACCGAGCACTGGACCGAAATGCTTCGGGATGCCTATGCGGTCAATTATGCTAACGGCATCCTCCGAAAGGGATTGAAATCCGGACTTGGTGCGCGATTTGATGAAGCGCCGTTGTCGCAATCGACGCATGGCGTGTCCAAGTGGGGAAAAATGGGTGTGGCTGCGGCTGCTAAATTCTCCGGCCTGCAAAAGCGTAACGAAACCCCGTTTCACATTGATTTCAAAGTTGATCCAGCAGCGCCCCACAGCGTTCGCGATATCGATGCCTATGACCTGAGAAAATAATTCAAGGCAACATGGGCAAACAGGAAAGAGCCATCTATGGCCTTTATCGATAGTCTGCTAAATGTCACCGCGATCCCTGATGAAGGTGATCCCGCGGTCGATGTTCTGAGAGATGTCCACTCGGTTGCGTATGTCGAAATTCTTGATATCAAGCACGCGCTATCGATACTTGCCTCCGATTGGAGCGCGCTGGAATGTGAAGCCGGCAAGGCTACTTTCTTTCAAGGGGTCGGGTGGACCACAGCCCTACAACGTTGGGCTCATGATCGCGCGGAGATGTGTGAAACTCAAAGCCATCAAGTCATCATTACACGTGATCGAGAAGGACAGTTGACAGGGCTCTGGCCCATACAGGCCGAACGCATATTCGGTGTCGAGTTTGCTGTTGCGCTAGGTGAACCGTTCAGTCAGTACAGCGACATTCTGGTTGCACCGCATGTGGATCGCGGCATCGTGGTTGATGCGATGCTTGCTTCTGTCCGCTCGCTTGGCCGGTTTGCTGGCGTGCTGCTGCGCAAGGTTCGCGATGATGCGGTTTGTGTGCGGCCCCTTCGATCTCTCGGACATGAAATTGGGGCTGCAGCAGCTCCTGCTGTTGACTTGCGGCCTTTCGAGAGCTTCGAGTGTTATCACCGCAGCGTCAAAAGCAAGACGCGCAAAAATCTCAGAAATGCGCGGAACCGTCTGGAACGGTTCGGTGAGAAATTAACGCACATCGTACACACCGATGCGGGCGCGGTTGCCGAGGTTGCGCAGCGGGCTTTTCACCTCCGCACCATCTGGCTTGAGCAGGAAGGTCTTTCATCGCGGGCCTTTCTGGATGATGGATTTGAAATGTTCATCGATACAGTGTGCCGCGTAGGGCAGCAGCCGGACGGTTTATCGCTTGTCGCTTTCGAACTGCGACTGGGTGACGAGATGCTCTCGCTACAATGGGGTTTTATTTCTGGTGGGCGTTATTATGCCTTCATGGCGGTACGGAATCCGGCATTCGATGCGCAAAGCCCTGGGCGCTTGCATCTTGAATATGTGATTCGAAGTTGCGCCAACATGAATATTGATATGGTGGATTTCCTCGCGCCGGATGTCAGCTACAAGCAGACTTGGGCGACGAATACCGTTGCGGTTCGGGACTATGGGATCGCGTTTACTTTTGCCGGGCAAATGGTGCTGCGCGGTGTGCTTGGAACGCCGCGTCGTTTGGCCCGCCAGATGTTTGATGGATTGCCGTGTGGCGTTCGGCAGCTGACCATTCGTGTCCTGGCGCGTAAGTTCGATTGACGGTTCGTCGCCTATCAGGTACTGAAAATCCAAATCTAAACGGCTCTTCGTAAAGCCGACGCCTTGGACATGACTCTGCATGCGCAGTGATCGGGGGCCAAGGGGTCCAACGCCCGCCAGCGATATTCGCCCGCGGGCGCGCTCTGCGTTGGTCTGTTGGAACCGGAATGCACTGATGATTGATGACTTCAAGACCTTGAATTTGGTGAACTTGGCATTGCCGCCATGGTGCGGCAGTCCGGTTGGCGTGGGTGCGTTGCCGCACTATTGCGAGGCAATCTTTCGGGTCTGCAATACGGGGTGTCATGACATGCTTCTGGCTGCAACGGCCCATTTCGATGTCCCTATCGATCAGATGATGGAGCACACTGTCTGATGTTTGATTCACTTTCCGATCGACTTTCCGGTGTTCTTGACAAGCTGACCCGTCGTGGCGCGCTGTCGGACAAAGACGTTTCTGCGGCGATGCGCGAAGTGCGTCGGGCCTTGCTTGAGGCCGACGTGGCGCTGGATGTCGTCAAGGATTTCGTTGAGCGCGTGCGCGCCAAAGCTGTCGGCGTCGATGTGATCAAATCGGTCACGCCCGGGCAGATGGTCGTCAAGATCGTGCACGACGAGATCGTTGCGATGCTTGGTTCCGATGCCGAACCGATCGATTTGCGGGCGGAACCTCCCGTTGCGATCATGATGGTTGGTTTGCAGGGCTCGGGCAAGACGACGACGAGCGCGAAAATTGCCAAACGTTTGACGGATCGGGACAAGAAGAAAGTTCTGATGGCATCGCTCGATACGCGACGTCCGGCTGCGATGGAGCAGCTTCGTGTGCTTGGTGAGCAGATCGAAGTGGCGACACTGCCAATCGTCGACGGGCAGCAACCGCCGCAAATTGCGGAACGGGCGATGAATGCTGCGCGACTGGGCGGCTATGACGTTGTCATTCTCGATACCGCCGGGCGGATTGCGATTGATGACGCCCTGATGACGGAAGCAGCGACGATTCGTGACGTGGCAGCACCGCATGAAACGCTTCTGGTTGCAGATAGTCTCACAGGTCAGGATGCGGTCAACGTTGCCAAGGAATTCGACTCGCGAATCGGAATCTCCGGAATCGTGTTGACCCGTGTCGACGGCGACGGGCGTGGTGGTGCAGCGCTTTCCATGCGCGCCGTTACCGGTAAGCCGATCAAGCTCATGGGTGTTGGCGAGAAGTGGGATGCGCTTGAGGATTTTTATCCTGACCGGATTGCCAATCGCATTCTGGGTATGGGCGATATCGTATCGCTGGTGGAAAAAGCCGCTGAGACGATTGATGCTGAAAAAGCTGAACAGATGGCGCTCAAGATGCGCAAGGGCGCATTCGATCTCGATGATCTCGCCGAGCAACTGTCGCAGATGCAAAAAATGGGCGGTATGGGCGGCCTGATGGGCATGCTTCCCGGAATCGGCAAGATGAAGAAGCAGATCGATGCGGCAGGCATGGACGACAGTGTGTTCAAGCGCCAGCAGGCGATCATTTCGTCCATGACGAAGAAGGAACGGCGATCGCCGAAGCTGCTGAATGCGTCGCGCAAGAAACGTGTCGCGGCGGGATCTGGAACATCCGTTCCGGAGATCAACAAACTCATCAAGATGCATCGCGGTATGGCGGACATGATGAAGAAGATGGGCAAGCAGAAAGGCCTTATGGGGCAAATGTTTGGTGGCGGTGGTGCGATGCCCTCGCCGGAAGATCTGGCTGGCGCGCTTCCTCCCGGTGCGATGCCACCAGGCCAGATGCCACAATTGCCGCCTGGCGGTCTTCCTCCCGGGTTTGGCAAGGCTATGCCAGGTCTCGGTGGTGGTGGGTTTCCGTCGGGACTTCCCGGACTGCCGGGTAAAAAGAAATGATTCCTGAACTTCAAACAGAGCGATTGCGGTTGCGCGGATGGCGGGCGGAGGATTTTGAAGCCTACGCAGCCTTTGCTGGCGATACGGCCCTCAATGCACATCGGGGCGGTGCCGTGGATCGCATCCATGCGTGGGACGAGTTCTGCGCCATTCAGGGCCAGTGGCTGCTGCTCGGAATCGGATCATTTGCCGTCGAGGAACGCGCGTCTGGCAAGGTTGTCGGCTATGCCGGGCTCTGGTCGCCTGACGATTTGCCGGAACCGGAGCTTTGCTGGAGCCTTTTTGAGGAATTTCATGGACTGGGCTATGCGACGGAAGCGGCGCGCGCGGTCCAGGTCTGGGCGCACGGGACGAAAAACCTTGCTCCGCTCATGAGCTTTATTCATCCAGGAAACAAAGCCTCTCAACGGGTCGCGGAACGCCTTGGCGCGACCTACGAGGGGGAGACCGAACTGCGCGGATCACCACGGTTCTTTTATCGCCATGTGGTGCCCGCACTGAATACGACTTCACAAAACATGACTTCGCAAAAGGAAACTGAAATATGTCCGTAAAGATCAGACTGGCCCGTGGTGGCGCCAAGAAACGCCCGTACTACCGTATTGTTGTCTCCGACAGCCGTTCCCCGCGGGATGGCCGCTTTATCGAGATTGTGGGTACGCACAACCCGCTGGTGCCAAAAGACCACGAAGACCGCGTTCGCCTCAAGGAAGACCGGATCAAGCACTGGATGAGTGTTGGTGCGCAGCCGACAGATCGCGTCGCACGTTTCCTCGATGCGGCCGGACTTATGAAACGTGAAGCGCGCAACAACCCCAACAAGGGGCTGCCTGGCAAGAAACGTCTTGAGCGTGAAGAAGCTGCGCGTCAGGCTGCGGAAGAGGCAAAGGCTGCAGCTACGGAAGCTGCCGCTGCACCTGCCGAAGAGACAGCCGCTGAGTAATTGGCTGTGGTACGTTGCGTCCGTGGTTTTTAAAAAGGCCTGCGTATTGTGACGGATCGGACAGAAACACAAAACGAAAACCGCGTGCGGGTCGGCCATGTTGCCGGACCGCACGGCGTACGTGGCGACGTGTTGATCAAGTCGTACACGGCGGTTCCGATTGATATCGGATCCTATGGTCCACTTGGGACACAGCACGGTACGTCGCTTGTCATCCGCAAGTGCCGCGCCTCCTCGAAAGGTGTCGTTGCGTTCATTGAGGGTGTAACCAGCCGACAAGCTGCGGAAGCGCTCAAGGGTACAGAGCTTTACCTCCGGCGCGATCAGCTTCCCGCACCTGACGATGACGAGTGGTACATTTCGGACCTCATCGGTCTTGATGTCCGTGATACGGCAGATACGGCGATTGGCTCCGTCGTCATGGTGCATGACTTTGGTGCTGGCGAGTTGCTGGAACTCGAAATCGCCGGGCGAGAGCAGACTTTGCTAGTTCCATTCACCCAGGAGGTTGTGCCTCGCGTGATGGTGTCTGAAGGCTTTGTCACCGTGGATCTTACTCCTGACCTTCTTGGAGGAGATGCCGAAGTTGATGTGGCTGAGGTGCCGGCTGGATGATGGTACGTCCGGACACAAACGCACAAGGCACGTTTGGTGTCCGACGCCTGCCTTTCGACAAGTTACCGGACTGGGCCGAACGATGGATTGCCTACGGCACCGAAACATACCCGCGCACTGTTCGCCGTCGTCTGCGGATCATGAACATGATCGCCTATATGATTGCGTTTTTCACGCTCATCTATGCCTTGCAATATGCTGCCCTGGGTTTGATGCAGTACTGGATCATGGTTGTGATCAACCTGGCGATTGTCGGCATCGCGCTGTGCGTGCCGTTGTGTCATCGCTTCAATGAAATCCTGGGTGGTCTGTTGCTGATCGGTACGGAATTTTTCGCCCTGATCATTTTTACGGGACTCCTCGGGCAGTTAAGTGGTGTGCACGTACAGTATTTTGCTTTTGCTGCTGCACCGTTTGTTGTCCTTGGTGTCGAGCGGGCGCGGCTGGCGTTCTTCCTGGTTTTTGTCGCGCTTGTGTTTCATCTTGTCGCCTGGGCCTTTTTACCGGCTTACGTTGGTGTTCTGGATGTCAATCTGTCGCTTCTGTTGAGTTCCTACGTGACCGCTGCAGCCACGACCATGGGCCTCATTGCGTTGACCGTGTTCTACGCTTTTCGATGGGCGGAACAGGCACGGGAACAGGCAGACACGCTGCTGGCGAATGCGTTACCTGTTTCAATCGTGGAGCGATTGAAGGACGATCCGGATGCACGGATTGCCGACCGGCATGATGATGCGACAGTGTTGTTTGCCGATCTTGTGGGTTTCACACCTTTGTCGCGTGGGCTTGAACCGGAAGAACTGGTGGCGTTGTTGAACGCGATTGTTTTACAACTTGATATTGCTGCGGCGCGGCACGGCATCGAGAAAATCAAGACAATTGGCGATTCGTATATGGCGTTGTCTGGTGCGCCGGTGTCAGCCCAGGATCACGCAGTGCGGATGGCGGATTTTGCACTCGATATCCGTGACATGATTCCGAAGATTGCGCGTGAATACGGTCATGAAATCGATGTACGTGTTGGCCTGGCGTCGGGACCGGTACTGGCCGGCATCATTGGATCGCAAAAGTTTTCCTACGATGTTTGGGGTGACACGGTGAATCTTGCATCACGCATGGAATCGACGGCGCGCAACGGTGCGATCCAGGTCAATTCAACGCTGTATGAAACCCTGATGCTGACGCATGAACTCGAGGCTCAGGGTACCAACGACGTGAAAGGGCTCGGACCAATGGAGACGTGGGTTCTGAAAGGACGAAAAATATCATGACCTGGCATGCTGCGATTGCCACGATCATGCCAGACATGTTCCCGGGTCCGCTTGGTCACTCTTTAAGTGGACGTGCGCTTGATCAGGGGCTCTGGACGCTTTCTGCCATTGATATGCGCGATTTTGCAACCGACCGGCACAAGTCGGTTGACGACACACCCGCTGGTGGTGGTGCCGGGATGGTTATGCGACCGGATATTGTTGCCGCAGGCGTTGATGCAGCCAGCGCGCTTGTGCCTGACGCGCCGCAAATTTATCTCTCTCCACGGGGAGAACCGCTGACACAAGTTCTGGCCCATGAACTGGCTGCTGGTCCGGGCGTCATGTTGCTGTGTGGGCGGTTTGAGGGTGTGGACCAGCGCGTCATCGATGCCCGTGAATTACGCGAAGTATCCATCGGAGATTATGTTCTGTCGGGTGGCGAGATGGCGGCTTATGTGCTGCTGGATGCGGTAGTTCGATTGCTGCCGGGCGTTATCGGTGCTGCCTCGTCTCTCGATGAGGAGAGTTTTGAGAACGGATTGCTGGAGTATCCGCAATATACCCGCCCGAGGGCGTGGGAGGGCCATAGCATTCCGGATGTCTTATTGAGTGGGGACCACAAGAAGATTGCTGCCTGGCGTCGCGCGCAGAGTGAAACGCTGACCCGCACGCGGCGCCCAGATTTGATCAATGGAAAGAAGGCCCTCCCCACAACATGATCCTCACCCATGTCGAACTGATTGATGCCGTGGCTTTTGCCGCTCAACGCCATGCGAACCAGACCCGAAAGGGAGATGCGGGCGAACCTTATGTGAACCATGTGATCGAGGTGGCCGGGATTTTGTCTGCGACCGATGTGCGCAATGATATTGGGTTGCTAATGGCGGCTCTACTCCATGATACGATCGAAGATACCGATACGACGGAACATGATCTCTCTACCATCTTCGGTGCAGACGTAACGGCACTTGTGATAGAAGCAACGGACGATAAGACCCTCAAGAAGGATGAGCGCAAGCGGTTGCAGGTCGAAAGGGCTCCGCATAAGTCATCCCGCGCGCGATTGCTCAAAACTGCCGACAAGATCAGTAACCTGCGATCGATTGCTTCGAGTCCGCCATCAGGTTGGCACCCGCATCGGATGACGGAATACGTGAATTGGGCTGAGGCTGTGGTCTCAGGATGTCTCGATTCGCCCGCCGGCTTTGATGTTGAACAAGAAGCGTTAGCTGCGGCAGTCTTGCGGGAGGTCTTTTCGGGTGCAGTTGGTACTGCAAGGCATGCAATCGCGGAGCGCCTGGCCCGCTAAGCACTGCACGCATATCAACCGGGTCAAACTACAGCAGGCCGCTGTTTTCTCCAGAAAACCAGTCGACAAGTGGTCTGCTTTCGGCTATGGCAGCGCAGACTTTCGAAAAATTTCGAATGAACGAGCTCCGCCGGGCCAATTTGCTGCAGCGCGCCGCTCCTCTTTGTTCGTCAAACACCAAAAATGAGAGTGTTTCGTTATGAACATCGTTCAGCAGCTCGAATTCGAGCATGCCCGTGACCTTGAGGCCGAGCGCCCGGTTCCGGAATTTCAGCCCGGCGACACGGTTCGGGTTAATGTGAAAGTGGTTGAAGGCACACGATCGCGGATCCAGGCGTATGAAGGCGTCTGTATCGGGCGTTCTGGCGGAGGCCTCAGCGAGAACTTCACGGTTCGCAAGATTTCCTACGGTGAGGGTGTGGAGCGGGTTTTCCCGATTTTCTCACCTCTCATCGAATCCATCGAAGTGGTGCGGCGCGGCAAGGTTCGGCGTGCAAAGCTTTATTATCTCCGTGGACGACGCGGTAAATCGGCCCGTATTCCAGAGCGCACAGACGTCAAGGGCAAGAAGCTTGCGGCGCGCGATAAGTGGAAGGGCTTCAAGAAGCCTAAAGGCGATGCCGACAACCTGACCGAGATCAAAGGTGTTGGCGAAGAATTGCAGAAACGCCTGAACAAGTTGGGTGTGACGCAGTTCGCGCAAGTTTCGAATTTCTCGGACGACGATATCGCGCAGCTTGACGAGGTTCTGAACTTCAAAGGCCGTATTGAGCGCGAAGATTGGGTGGCACAGGCGCGTGATCTTATGGCTGCGTCGACAGTGGACGAAGTTCCAGAAGAAGAAGCGCCTGCAGAAGGCGGTGACGAAGCCAAAGCAGAAAGCTAGGGGCAACGTTACAAACGAACTTCAGCAAGGCGCGTTCCGACGGGACGCGCCTTTTTCTTTGCTGGGCATGATGGAGGACCCATCACCATGAGTGAGATTGAAATCCGGGTTTGCGCGGCAGCAGACCTTAAAGCCGTGTCTGCATTGCTGACGGAAACATGGCATGCGACGTATGACTCCATTTATGGAATCGAACGCGTTACAGACATTACAAGTCGCTGGCACAGTGTTGCGGCACTTGCGGCAAATCTTGAGCGCGACGGCAGCGTATTTCTTGTTGGCGTTCGCAACGCGCAGATTCTGGGCACGGCTTATGCCCGCTACGAACCGGATGCTGCGCTTATTCGATGCGATCGGATTTATGTTCATCCGGATGTACAGGGCACCGGCGTCGGTTATGCGCTGCTGGGAGAGTTGATTGTACGGTCGGGTCCTGCAGATCGCATTTGCCTTGAGGTTGAACCCAGCAATGCGCGTGCCATCGCATTTTATGAACGTGCCGGCTTCAAGATCATGGGACAAGGTGCTGATTGTGGTGGGCAAAACGATGGTATCGAACATTTGATCATGGAGCGTGAACTCTGAACCCGTCGGCGGAAGTTTCCGGTTCCGAACGTCTTGTGGCAGTGGCGATCGGTGGTGCCGTTGCACTGGCCGTTGCGATGGGGATCGGCCGGTTCATCTTCACGCCGATCCTGCCATTCATGGAAGCGGATCTTGGGTGGAGCAAATCGGATAGCGGCCTGGTCGCATCCGCGAATTATCTTGGTTACCTGTTCGGCGCGCTGGCAGCTGCGTGGATGCGTTTACCAGGCGGGGCGCGATACTGGTTTTTATCTGCATTGCTCGCGAGTGCGTTGACCACGGCCATGATGGCAGTTGTGCAAGGCATGACGGTTTATCTGGCGGTTCGTTTTGCGAGCGGTGTGTCCAGTGCGTTCGTCTTGGTGCTGGCGTCTTCTCTGGTGTTGGCTCGGGTTATGCGGGTCGGGCGACCGGGCTTGTTTTCCCTCCACTTTTCGGGCGTCGGAAGTGGAATTGCCGTCACAGGTGTTCTTGTTTCTGTCCTGGCCGCCAGTGGAGCGGCGTGGCCGGCCTTCTGGCTGGCGGGTGGTGCACTTGGTGTTGTTGGATGGTTGCTTGCGATGCGGTTGGTGCCGGCGGGTGACGATGAGGCAGATGATCCAAGCGTTTCACGTCAACACATGGGTGCGCTTGAGGAACCTATGCGACGGCTCATCGTGTCGTATGGGTTATTCGGATTTGGATATGTGATCCTTGCGACCTTCATATCTGCCATGGTGCGAGACACGCCTGACATCCAATGGCTGGAATCTTCAATCTGGATTATTGTGGGGCTCGCTGGTGCGCCATCGGTTGCGATCTGGACCGTGGTCGCGCGGCGCTGGGGCTACGGTTTCACGTATGTCGCTGCGGCTTTGGTGCAAGCTGTCGGGACGCTCATTTGCGTTCAAGGAACGGCACCTGCTGTCATCTTTGGTGCGATGACGCTGGGCGGTACGATCGTGGCGCTCACCGCCATCGGCGTTATTCATGCCCGCAACCTGACGCCGCATGATCCGCGCCTGGTGCTTGGCCTCATGACCGGTGCATTCGGATTGGGGCAAGTGGTCGGACCGATCTTTGCTGGTCTTATTGGTGATGCAACAGGCAGCCTGTCTTGGGCGCTTGCCGGTGCGTCGCTGGCGCTTGTCGGATGCGCTGTCCTGACGCCAGGAGGACTCCCGACTTCCAGTTCTAGCGTTCGGTGAAGTCGAAGCGATAGCTGAGACCAACCGAGCCAAGAAACTGACTTTCTGACGCAACGATGGGGCTGTCCGCAGCATCGCCTATAAGATGTTGGTATTTTGCTCCGGCTCTCAGGATTATGTGATCCGTCAGCGCGGACTTGAGACCGATGTCCAGGTAGACATCCTTGAACCCTGCTTCCGTATCGTAGGCCGTGAGCCCCGATGCAGCTGCCTGTGTGTTGGTGATTCCAAAGTATGTCGTCACGTAATCTTCACTGGCGTATGTCGTTCCAACGCCCAGCTTGATTTCAAGGCTGTCTGCAAGATCGAATTCGGTCCCCGCGCCCAGTCGCAGTTCAAAACCCGTATCAGCATCGCTCGTCACATTCTGCAGGTAAGCGAGATCTAGCAGTACGCGGTCAAAACGATATCCGACAAAGCCGCCGACAACGACGCCTCCGTCAATATCGCCAAGGCCCTGCAGAAGTGCTCCGTCACTTTCATCGCGACCGAAATCGTATCCGGCAAGTGGTCCGGCTTCGAGGCCGCCCCAATCGATCAGACGGTACCGGATGTCATCCAAACCACGGAAACTCACCTTCGAGCGGCGCCCTGACGGATTGGCGAACTGTGGAACTATGATCGGAAATCCAACTGCCTCATAGTCACTGGAACCCTCATAGGTCGGGCGAATGCCGATCGCAGCACCAACATCAAGTGATTCAAACCCGCCAAAAACACCATCTCTCAGGTCCGTGGCCGCAGCCTGGTTACTGGTGATGGCGCTTGCAATGACTGCAGTCCCCAGTGTGATCACGTTCAATGTGCGTCGAAAGAACGGGTTCATTACATCTACCTTCATATCTATCGGAGTGCGCTATCACATCCGACTGCAGGTTTCGCCATCTTGGTGGACTCTGCCTGATTTGCCCCTTCAAACACAACAGCTCGATGCGGAAGAGCACTTTACTTTGATCTGACTGTCAGCTGCGTTAAGAGACTACAAAACATAAACGACAATGGATCTTGCGCGGCTTGGTGCAGCGGTTGATCCGATAACCCTGGACGGACGGAACTGATGGCCAAAACGCTTTATGACAAGATCTGGGATGACCACCTGGTGCACGAGCAGGACGATGGCACATGTCTGCTCTATATCGATCGCCACCTGATCCATGAAGTGACGAGCCCGCAGGCCTTCGAGGGTCTGCGCATGACCGGACGCAAAGTGCGCGCGCCTGAGAAGACGCTGGCCGTGGTCGATCACAACGTTCCGACAACCGATCGTTCGGCCGGGATATCGGATCCTGAATCCAAAACGCAGGTCGATGCGATCGCGGCGAACTGTGCGGAGTTCGGGGTTGAGTATTTCAATGAGGTCGACCCGCGGCAGGGTATCGTGCACATCATCGGACCGGAGCAAGGATTTACGCTTCCCGGCACAACGATCGTCTGTGGCGACAGCCACACCTCGACGCACGGTGCATTCGGCGCGTTGGCGCATGGCATTGGCACTTCGGAAGTGGAGCATGTTCTCGCGACGCAGACGCTGATTCAGAAAAAAGCCAAGAACATGCGCGTGTCGGTCGAAGGCAAGCTTCCAGCCGGCGTAACCGCGAAGGACATTATCCTTTCGATCATTGGTGAAATTGGCACTGCCGGAGGCACGGGCCATGTAATCGAATTTGCCGGGTCAGCGATCCGTGACCTTTCGATGGAAGGTCGGATGACGGTCTGCAACATGACCATCGAAGGTGGCGCGCGTGCCGGTATGATTGCGCCGGATGAAAAGACCTTTGACTACCTGAAGGGGCGTCCACGTGCGCCCAAGGGTGCTGCTTGGGACATGGCGATGACATACTGGGCCACGTTGCATTCCGATGTGGGTGCACATTTCGACAGTGAACTTACGCTGGACGCCGCCAACTTGCCACCTGTTGTGACTTGGGGAACTTCACCGGAGGATGTGGTGTCCATCACGGGTACGGTACCGGATCCGTCCAGTGCACCCGATGAAGGCAAGGCGGACGCAATTCGACGTTCGCTCGACTACATGGGCCTAACTGCGGGGACAAAAATCCAGGATATCCCGCTGGATGTGATCTGGATCGGATCATGTACCAATGGCCGGATCGAAGACCTGCGCGCTGTTGCCAAAGTTGTAGAGGGCAAGCAGGTTTCGCCTTCTCTTGATTATGCGATGATTGTGCCGGGCTCCGGTCTTGTGAAAGAGCAGGCGGAGCAGGAAGGTCTCTCCGATATCTTCAAAGCTGCCGGTTTCCAGTGGCGCGAGCCAGGATGCTCCATGTGCCTCGCCATGAATCCTGATCAACTCAAGCCCGGCCAGCGCTGCGCGTCGACATCAAATCGCAACTTCGAAGGGCGTCAGGGCTTTCAGGGACGTACGCACCTCGTGAGCCCGGCCATGGCTGCGGCTGCGGCTGTTGCAGGCAAGTTTGTGGATATTCGGGAGATTTAATTCAAGGATAGATTGGACGAATGTAATGTCGAAAGAGCTGATCCAATCGCAATTCTCTGATAGTGCAGAGCTTTATGCGACGAGTCGGGTTCACGCGACTGGAGCCAGCCTTGCGTGGCTCATCGCCAACCTGGACCTACAGTCGGACTGGCGGGTTCTTGATATTGCAACGGGTCCTGGTCACACGGCGTTTGCACTTGCACCGCATGTGTTCGACATCGTGGCAACGGACTTGACCCCGAAGATGCTTGAAGTGGCGCGCGGCTTGGCGAGAGATCGCAATATTGACAACGTATCATTTGAGGTGGCGGACGCGGAGTGCTTACACTTTGAAAGTGCTTCATTTGACGTAGTGACCTGCCGCATTGCGCCACATCATTTTGCACGTATTGATTTGTTCTTGTCAGAGGTCGCACGTGTTCTCAAGCCGGGGGGGCGTTTCGGTCTCGTTGATAATGTTGCTCCTGACACGCGATCTACACCCGGATTTTCCGTGGAAGATTTAACTCATGCATCAACGGAATATAATCTGTTTGAGAAAATCCGTGATCCTGGTCATCACAAGGCACTTCAATTTACGGAGTGGTTGTCGGCGCTGGATAGTGCGGGCCTTGAGGTCTTGCATCATGATCTGATCGAGAAACCGATGGCGTTTCAACCCTGGGCTGAGCGATTGGGTGCCAGTGCGCAGGACATTGCTCAATTACTCCGGATGGTTGATGAAGGATCCAGTGTTTTGCGCGCGTTCCTCAAGCCGGAAGTTCGGAACGGCGAAAGATGGATGACCTGGACAGAAGCGATGTTCGCAGTGGTCAAGCGGGGCGTTTGAGTTGAACAGATGTGTCGAATGATCGACGCGAGATCTAGCCAAGTCTGAATGCTGTTGTATACAAATTCATGGGTACCCAGGGGACGGATTGAGCTGATCCAGAATCTCTGGTCAGCCAAAATTTCGCATCAGTTCATGGCTGCATTCGATCCCATTCCATATGGCGGTTTCGGTGGGTTCAGATCTGTTTGCCAGTAACGACTTTGGCCTTCGTGACACGCTTTGCTGCGTGAAATAACTGGTGCACCCGGCACGATTCGAACGTGCGACCTCTGCCTTCGGAGAATCATGCTTGTCATTTTCCGTATGATTCCGCACATTACTTCAAGTGATATTTTTCTATATAAAACAGTGCATTAATCGAATTTCGTCGTTCCTTGTGTTTCCTCAATCATTGCTGATTTTCCAAATTTTTGTTACCCATATGTTACCCAGGACATTCTGAGAACAGAGGAATTTAATGGGTAACAAAACGCGTTCAACCTATTGAAACAACAGTGTGAATCGATGCCACGTCGTAGCGAACAAAAACTGACCCAGTCCGTTGTGGCCGCTTTGGAGCCCCCAGCGGGCGGTGATTTCACGCTGTTTGACGCCGAATTACCGGGCTTTGGCGTTCGGGTGAGAGCAGCAGGCTCCAAAACGTTCGTGGTGATGTATCGAAATGCCAATGGCCGACTGCGGAAATATACCCTCGGAAAGTATGGCACCCTTACGGTCACAAAGGCGAGAGAGGAAGCCAGAAACATCCTGACCGACGCATCTCGGGGTGATGATCCTTCAACCACGAAAACCGAGCAGCGCAAACAGATGTCTGTTGCAGAACTCTGCGACCAGTATCTCGCTGACGCAGAAGCAGGACGGATCAGCTACCGGGGCAAGGTCAAGCAACCCACCACCATCTACATGGATCGTGGCCGCATCAATCGGCACATCAAACCCCTTATTGGCCACCGTACAATCACAGAGCTCTCCCGCGCCCATGTCGAGAAAATGATGTTCGACGTTCGGGATGGCAAGACTGCCAAGGTGGAG
>CALHAX010000122.1 GCA_937931785.1 uncultured Hyphomicrobiaceae bacterium
ACCCAAAACCCGTGTCTCCAGATGAATGGGCCAACGTTGAACGAATCGCAAACGATATTGTGCTGCAGAACGCTCCGGTCACCACACGTCTGATGTCCATCGAGGACGCCCGCGACACTGGTGCTATGGCGTTGTTCGGGGAGAAATATGGTGATGAAGTCCGTGTGGTCGAGATGGGGACTGCGCTTGAAGGTGACAAAATTGGTGAGGCCTATTCCATCGAGTTGTGTGGTGGCACGCATGTGCAACGCACCGGGGATATCGGTCTAATCAAGTTGGTGAGCGAGAGTGCTGTCGCATCTGGAGTTCGTCGGATTGAGGCCTTTACCGCTTCTACCGCGCGAAACTATCTAAATTCCCATGATGCGGAGCTAATCTCTGCAGCGGCGCGTCTCAAGTCGACGCCGGATGCGGTGACGGAACGCGTTGATGCCTTGTTGGCGGAACGCAAGTCGCTCGAGCGCCAACTCGCGGAAGCCAAGAAGCAGATCGCGATGGGTGGCGGTTCCGGCGGTGATGCGTCCGATGATATCCGTGACGTTGGCGGCGTGAAACTGCTGGCTCGCACCATCGAAGGTATCGAGGCGAAAGAACTGCGTGGACTTGTCGATGAGAGCAAGAAACGCATCGGTTCTGGTGTGGTGGCGATTGTCGGCGTGTCGGAGGAAGGCAAGGCCGGGATCGCGGTCGGCGTGACGGATGATCTGACGAAAACATTGAGCGCCGTTGACCTCGTGCGTGCTGGCGCGGAAGCTATTGGTGGTAAAGGCGGCGGTGGCCGCCCGGACATGGCACAGGCCGGTGGCCCGGATGGCAAGAATGCTGCCGGTGCGCTGGATGCGATTGAAAAGCATATGGCGGGTTGAGGCTCAATACGAACTGACCCAGGGAGATAAAAAATGAACAGCACCGCACGCATGACAACTGTCATCTTGTTTTGTGTCTTGATCGCATGGGTTGGCTCCTATGTGGCGTTCCGCTGGAACAATTCCACTCCGGGCGGATTCGTGACGGCGACGATCATCACATATCCTGCGGGGCAACCCATGCTCATCAAGGTGTTCGAACCGCTGGCGGAAATCGACGCCACGTTAACGGGCACGCAGTCGCGGTTTGATGGCTGACGTCACGTCACATGGTCGCAAACCCACACCCATTTGAGTTGAGCGAAGCTGAAGCCAGACGCGTTATGGTGGTGCAGTCTGACCGGCAAACGGCGTTCGCGCGTGAAGGGGCCCGAGTTCAGCGGATGACGTTGTTCGTGCCGTTTGCGCTTGTGGCGGCCATGCTGTTGCTTGATCGGTTCGTGCTTGGCGAGACCACGCCTGGATGGGTATTCTTCGGTCTGATCGCCGCCTACCTGATTGGTTCCTTTGTCCAGATTCTGGCCATGGCTGTGACCATGAAAGAAACCAAGTTGCGGATGCTCGTTGCCACGCCGCAAGTTTGGGAACAACGCACAATATCGATCGACAATGATGGGCTTGCACAGGACACTCCAACGTCGCGATCCCTTTATAGCTGGAACGCATTTCGTTCCATGGAACGGGAAGACGATATCCTGTGGCTCTGGCTGACAGAGTTCAATGCGGTTGTCGTCCCGCTGCGTGCGTTTGAATCTGAACATGACGCAAACGCGTTTGAAGCGGAGACGCAGCGCATGATTTCTGTAACTGACGAATAGTCCGCCAGCTGACAGGGCTACTTCTTCGGAAATACCCGGTGTGCAATCGCCACGGCAGCGAGCCAGGCGAGGAACAACTGCGCCAGTTCCTGTGGTGCTTCCCCAATGCCGGTGAACAGCATCACCAGAATTTCGCGAAATCGTTCTGGTGCGAACAACAGTTCGCTGCCGTAGGTGCTGATCTTTTCAAAAAGCGATCTCATGCCGCCCTCCTTCGTTGTTGAATGAGGGCTCTCCTTTGGTGGTATGCGGGATTTGAGTGTCGAAGGATTTGACACGCGGCGCGCGTCACGGGGTGGATCACCGCGAACGGACAAGCGCTTTCATACGAAAAACGACTCCTGAACATGGTTAACGAATCCGTTTTGCACGTCTTTGCCGTTCGTTTTGCCAATCCATTGATTGACTTGAGAAAATTTGTCGTGCGAAGTTAGTTATACGTATTGAACGAACGCATGCGTATGTAGCGAACAACTGTGCTTCCATGGTTGCGAACAGAACGCATGCGTACCGCTCGGTCGATGCGTTTGTTTCCCGGTTGCGAACGCATGTGTGGTGCGTCGAACCGGCTTGGTAATCTCTGGAGTGGTGCAGGTGCAGCGTATGTCCAAGTCTTCGACAACTGAGCAGACGGGCGCACAAGCTTTGGCCGATGCGTGGTTCGACGCGCAGTTGAAGCTGATCTCCGATGACCCTGACGCCGCACAGGAGGCGTTCGATGCCATGGATCGTGTCAACGACATGTTGCGGCCGCTCCTTGAGAAGAAAGTTGGCAAGACCGGTGCGGCACATGGCGTTGTGGTGGATTTTGTGACGCATCAGGGTGGTGCTGCGGTGGACAATTCACCGCGCGATGAAACCGACGGCCTGACGCGGAACCAACGCTCGAAGGTGCGTGCCGTTTATCTGATGGAGGCGCTTGCGAAGGGTGGCCCGCATCACACCTTGGCGGCACTCTTTGCTGAACTCAGGGGATATAATTTCCGTGACGAGCAGGGCAACGAACTGACGGAGGCCGCGCTACGTTCGCATCTGTTCCGGATGAAGGATGCGGGATATGTCGCGATCGTCAGCACTGGTGTCTACGAGTTGACCTCGGACGGTTTCGCGCACTTGCAACGCGAGCGCACCGCACAGCAACCACTGATCGAGCGGTTCTGTGGTTCTGGGCGCTAGGGCACGCAACGCTCGTCAATGTTTTTACTCCGTCATGCCCGCGCATGCGGGGAGCCACGAGAATGTCTGCGTTGATGGCTTTTCGTGTTCCGGGTGATGCGCTGGAAAATACCGC
>CALHAX010000123.1 GCA_937931785.1 uncultured Hyphomicrobiaceae bacterium
ATTGCCCCGAGTGATAGGCCATTTCACCAAGCATCATCTGTTCTGCGACCTGCAGCACCGCTTCGCTGGTGTTGTTGAGAACCATCAGGCTGTCCGGGATCGACGTGCGCGCGGCAAGGAACGCAGATTTTTCTCTCTCTGCATCGTCGGGACGATCGAGATTGGCAAATGCAACGGCCCGTGCGTAATGCATCACGGTTGTGGTGTAGGCATAGAGTTCGGCGTCTTTTGGCAACGGAGCCTCGATAATCTCCGTCCATTGACCGAAGCGAATGTGGACATGCTGTTTGATGGAAACAAAACACTCCAGAAAATCGCCAAGTTCTCGAAGCGCCGTCTCCGACAACGTGGAGACCAGTTCGTCCGCTGCGGCATGGGCAACGGACGGTTGCCCCAGAAACATCGCGCCATAGGCCTTGAAGTGATAATTGTGGCATCTGTAGAAGGTGTAGAAATTGTCTCCCCCGCGATGGGCGTAGTATTTCCTGTCAGCGATGATAGCTTGATCGTTCCGCTCCACCACACTCTGGTAGTCACCGCACAACACGTCGATATGGGTCGGCATGTGCAACAGGTGACCTGAATCAGGCATCAACAGACGCAGCCGGTCGCCGTGCCGCAAGGCCCGCTCCGGATGCGGCGACATTTCCATGACATGAACGAAGAGATGCAACAGGCCGGCGTGATCCCAGGCACCATCAATCTCTTCAAGAGCCGTCTCGATCACCGAGATTGTTTCGGCCGTATCAGCCCCATCCGCGATGGTGCCGTTCTTCAGATCCCAAAGCGCCCAGGGTGTCCGGTTCATCATCGCTTCAGCAAAAAGTGCACAAACATCGGGATCGCCTGGGTTGGCAGCGTGAATCCTTCGCATCGCATTCGCGTAGGCGTCGTTCCACGGCGCAAAGTCTTCAACAGACGGATCATCAGGATACCGCGTTGCGAGCGCTTCGATCAGCGCGGCCTCGACCGGCGTTGCCGATCGCGCACAATCACGGGCATTTGCGATGGACGCGTGGGCGCGCGCCAACACATCAGCCTTTTCCACAACGTCATAGGTGTCCCACGCCCGATTGTAGTTTGGGCCAATCGCATAGGCGATGCCCCAATGCGCCATGGCGCAGGTGGGGGCGTCAGCGCGCGCCGCTTCGAAGCACGTGATCGCTTCTTCATGATTGAAGCCGTAGAGCCACGCGAGGCCTTGATCGAACCAATGCTGGGCTTTGGGCGACGCTGTTGTGACAGTGCGCGAATAGTGCCCCAGATCATATTCCATAGAACAGATACTCCAGTCGACGTTACGCTAGGACCGGTTTTGAATGAAGCGCGATGCGGCTTCCCGATGCAACCGCAAGCTGCCGCCATGCCACGAATCCGGCTAGACTGTAAGAATGATTCCGATAACCACATTTGCCGGGCGTACCGTCGCCGTCTTTGGTCTTGCACGCTCCGGGCTTGCAACGGCTGCGTCTCTGCTTGAGGGCGGCGCTACCGTCTGGGCCTGGGATGATGGCGAGGTGGGGCGCATTGCTGCTGACGAAGCTGGCCTGACACTCGTTGATCTGAACACCGCAGACTGGTCGCAGGTGGCGGCGCTCGTGCTCTCGCCCGGCGTTCCGTTGACGCATCCCGAACCGCACTGGACCGTGCAACGTGCGCGCGATGCAGGTGTCGAGATCATTGGCGACACTGAACTGTTTTTCCGCGAGCGCTCTGCGGTCAATTCAAACGCCAAAGTCATTGCGATCACGGGCACGAACGGGAAATCCACCACAACAGCACTTGTTGCGCACATCCTGCGACAAGCCGGAGTGCCGACGGAACTGGGAGGCAACATTGGTGAAGCCGTTCTCGGGCTGGCCCCCTTGGCGGATGATCGTGTCTACGTCATCGAGTTTTCATCCTATCAGATCGATCTGACACCGTCGCTTCATCCCAATGCGGCAGCACTCTTGAATATTTCTCCAGATCATCTGGATCGCCACGGCACGCTTGAAAACTATGCAGCTGTCAAGGCGCGCATTTTTTCCAACCTTGAAAGCGCAGACACGGCTGTCATCGGTGTTGATGATCCGGTTAGCGCGACGATTGCCAAACACATTCCGCGTGGTCCGGGCGTGGTGCACGTGTCTGTCGAAAGTGAGCTTGAGAACGGAATCATCGGACGCGATGGAAAATTGTTCGTCATGAGCAATGGCGCGGAAATGGAATGCGCCGACCTGTCAGACAACCTTGCGTTGCGCGGCCAGCACAACTGGCAAAACGCTGCTGCCGCTTATATTCTGGCGAGCGCTGCTGGCGTCGCACCTGGTGACATCAGCGCCGGTCTTGCCAGTTTCCCGGGTCTCGCTCACCGTCTCGAATTTGTCGGACACCTGCCACGGCCCGTCGGTCGCATCTTGTTTGTGAATGACAGCAAAGGAACGAATGCAGAGGCTGCAGGCCGGGCTCTGGCGGCTTATGACGACATTTTCTGGATCGCTGGTGGACGGGCAAAGGATGGCGGTATCACGGAGCTTCGGGAACATTTTCCTCGCGTGCGACATGCGTTTCTTGTTGGTGAAGCTGCCAACGATTTCGCGACAACGCTTGACGGTCACGTAGAGACAACGGTTTCGGAAACTATTCCTCAAGCCATTGTGCAGGCCACGACGGCTGCGGTGCAATCTGGTCTCGAAAACCCGGTCGTCTTGCTCTCCCCTGCTGCCGCTTCTTTCGATCAGTTTCCCAATTTCGAAATCCGCGGTGATGCCTTTCGCAAAAAACTGATGGCCCTGCCTGGGTTTGTCCCGGCTGGTGAGACCGCGTCATGATGTTCTCCCGCACAGACCAGTCCAGGCTTGCAGAATGGTGGTTTACCGTAGATCGCCAACTGCTGACGGCCGTCCTGGTTCTGATCTCTGCGGGCATCGTGTTCTCCCTTGTCGCTGGTCCGACAGTTGCGCTGAAGAAGGGGTTGGCACCCTACACCTTTGTGGAACGCCACATCGTCTTTGCAGGTCTTGGCATGTTTGCGATGGTGGCACTGTCATTCGCTGCGCCGGTCACCATACGACGGTTGGCTTTGCTCATGTTCGCAGCCGCAATCGCGATGATTGTCGTCGTGTTGTTTGTTGGACCGGAAATCAACGGTGCGCGGCGTTGGGTGCGGGTATTCGGGCAATCGCTGCAACCATCCGAGTTCCTCAAGCCTGCATTTATTGTCCTGATGGCGTGGGCGCTTGCGGCACACATTCAGACCGGGCGGCGTGGTTTGCTTGTAGTGCCTCTTGCGCTGCTTCTGTTCGTCATCGGCCTGTTAATCCTGCAGCCGGATCTCGGGCAATCGCTCATCTTTGCGGTGCTCTGGGGCGCTTTGTTCTTTGCTGCCGGTTATTCATTGCTCTGGCCAATCGGGGCTGCCGCGGCGGGAATGGCAGTTGCCGTCGCCGCCTGGTCGATCTTCCCGCACGTGCGCCAGCGGATCGAAGGATTTTTGCGCCCGGAAACAACGGACACTTATCAGACCGACCGGGCCATTCAGTCGTTTGTTGAAGGCGGTTGGTTTGGCCGTGGACCTGGGGAAGGCGTGATCAAATCTGTTCTTCCGGATGCCCATACGGATTTCATTCTTGCCGTGATCGCCGAGGAATACGGCATTGCCGTCTGTTTCATTCTCATCGGGCTGTACTGTTTTGTCATTGCACGCGCGATCCAGCATGTCTGGCAGACCGAAAACCGGTTCGCACGTATTGCGGCGTCCGGCCTTGCAACGCTGCTCGGTCTGCAGGCGTTTGCCAATATGGGAGTGAACACGGGCTTGCTGCCTGCCAAGGGTGTGACACTCCCCTTCATATCGTATGGTGGTTCGTCCCTGCTTGCGATGTCGATTGCGATGGGGATGTTGCTGGCGCTCACGCGCAAATCTGTCGACTGGTCACGATCAGCGCACCTCAATGAGATGGGCGCCAACTCGACATCTGATCCATTTGTGGCTACGCCCGCAGTATCCGGTCATCGGTGATGGGAGCCGGGCGAGCGCGCGGGACGTAGCAATGTCAAAACTCTTCTTTCTCGCCGCAGGCGGCACGGGTGGTCATCTGTTCCCGGCGTACGCGCTGGCCCAGGAACTGAACCGTCGCGGACACACCGTTGATCTGGTGACCGACATGCGGGGGGATCGCTACGGGAGCGACTTCCCGGCACGCCATACGCACCGCATAGCCGCTGCAACCTTCAAGGGATTGAGTGCACAAAGCATCATGGCAGGACTAAAGCTCATGCGCGGTGTCGCTTCGAGCTACCGCCTGATTGGTCAACACAAACCCGCAGCAATCCTCGGTTTCGGTGGGTATCCGACGTTCCCGCCGCTCATGGCCGCGAAATTCCGCAAGGTGCCCAGCGCCGTACATGAAGCGAATGCCGTCATGGGCCGCGCCAACCGGGCACTTGCCCCGCATGCAACGGCCATCGCGACTTCCTTCGAGAACACGAAACTGCTCGACAAAATCGATCCGGTAAAAATCAGGATCACCGGCAATCCCGTGCGCGACAACGTTATCGCGTTAGCGGGAAAGCCTTATCAGCCATCAGGCCCATCCGATGAATTTCGCCTGGTCGTTTTTGGTGGCAGCCAGGGCGCGCGCTATTTCTCGGACGCAGTTCCGCCCGCGATCCTGAGGTTGCCGCCCGAACTGCGCCAGCGATTGACCATCGTTCAGCAATGCCGGGAAGAGGATATGGAACGCGTGCGCGCGGCATATGAAGCCAACAGCGTCCGTGCAAATCTCGCGTCATTTTTTACGGATCTGCCGGAACAGATGGCAGCGGCGCATCTTGTGATCGGCCGCTCCGGTGCCTCCAGCGTGAGCGAACTTGCCGTTCTGGGACGCCCGTCCTTTCTTGTTCCGCTGCCACACGCTCTCGACAATGACCAACTGCGAAATGCAACACAACTTGCGGACGCAGGCGGCGCGTGGTGCGTTGAACAGTCGACGTTGGACGAGGAAACACTTGCGGCGCGCCTTGAAGAGGTCATGACGTCGCCCGAAATCCTTGCGATAGCAGCGAGATCGGCAGCCGGGCAGGGGCGTCCGGATGCTGTCGAGCGACTGGCTGATCTGGCTGAACAACTTGCGGCTGGCGCAGTTCAGGCCGAATCGGGTGTATAACCACGCGTTACAAGTGCGGGGATGGCTCTGGCAAGGACGCCAGAATGCCGGGGAGTAGGAGAGCATCATGCGAATTCCGCAGGGGATAGGTCCGTTCCACATCATAGGCATCGGCGGTATCGGCATGAGCGCCGTGGCCGAGATCCTGATGGAACTCGGCTACGAGGTTCAGGGCAGTGACATGAGAGAAAGCGCAAACGTTGATCGTTTGCGCCAGCGCGGTATTCGCGTGTTCGTCGGCCATGACGCTGTCAATCTCGTTGGTGCACGCTACGTCGTTATTTCCTCAGCCGTAAAGCCCGGGAATCCCGAATTTGATGCCGCGCGCTTGAAAGGCATTCCGATCATCAGCCGTGCCGAAATGCTGGCCGAGTTGATGCGCTTTTGCTCGACCGTTTCGGTTACAGGCACGCATGGCAAAACGACGACCACCTCCATGATCGCGCATCTGTTCGACAAGGCCGGTTTGAATCCGACAGCCATGAGCGGCGGCATCATAAACGACTGGGGCACGAACGCGCGTCATGGCACGGGGAAATGGATGGTCGTTGAAGCGGACGAATCCGACGGCACCTTCATTCGCCTTCCGACAGAAATCGGCGTCGTGACGAACATCGATCCCGAACATCTCGACTACTACGGTTCAGTCGAGTCCATGCACCTGGCCTTCCGCACGTTCTTTCAGCGCATCCCATTCTATGGGTGTGCGGTGGCATGCATCGACCATCCGGTCGTCCGGGAACTTCTCGACGACCTGAACCGCGAAAATCGTCGCCGTGTCGTGACCTACGGTGTCTCGGAAGACGCAGACTTGCGGCTGGAGGGCGTGCAAACCGAAGGGCAAATCTCAACGTTCAACATCGTTTGTGGTCCGCGTATGACGGGCGGTCAGCGTGTTATCGAGAACCTCAAACTACCGTCACCCGGTCACTACAACATCCTCAATGCCATGGCCGCAGTCGCTGTCTGTGCCGAAGTCGGGATAACCGATGAGCAGATCAGGGATGGTCTAGCAACATTTGGCGGCGTGAAACGCCGGTTCACCTTCACGGGAAGCTGGAATGGTGCCGACTTCTTCGACGATTACGCACACCACCCCGTCGAGATTTCCGCGGTCCTGAAGGCCGCGCGTTCGGCGACCAAAGGCCGTGTGATCGCGATCATGCAACCGCACCGGTTCTCACGTCTGAAAGACCTTTTCGATGATTTCGCGTCGTCGTTTGGCGATGCAGATGCTGTGCTGGTGGCGCCAGTCTATGCGGCGGGCGAAGACCCGATCGAGGGCTATGATCATCGCACGCTCGCCAATCGCATTCGCGAAAAAGGTGGCGCCGGTGCGATTGCCATCGAGGTCCAGCAGGAAGTGGCGCCCGTGCTTTCGCAAATCGTGCAACCTGGCGATCTGGTGATCGGTTTGGGAGCAGGGTCCATTACAGAATGGTCGCACGCATTGCCGAACCAACTCGCTGCATCGCGCAAGGCGTCAGCCTAAGCAACGTCAGCCTCAGTCGCAAAACTGCCGGTTACCGCACGTAAGTCGATCTTAACCGAGGTTAACGACCCGTTAACCGAATCCCGGCGAGATGGGACCTGAGCGAGTCTGTCCGGTGGATGGAACGCAATGGCAAACCTATGACGGTTGAACCAGTATGACCTACGTCACACTCCCCGACACATTGCCGGATGTCCGGGGACGCCTGCGTCGTGACGCGATATTGGCGGACGTCACGTGGTTTCGCGTTGGAGGACCAGCAGGAGCGTTGTTCACGCCTGCGGATGAAGGCGATCTGGCGACCTTCCTCGCTGCGCTGGATCCGGCAATCCCGGTTATGGTCATTGGCCTGGGGTCGAACCTGCTCGTCCGCGACGGTGGCATCCCCGGTGTTGTGATCCGCCTCGCGAAGGGGTTCTCGGACATCGCGATTGAAGACGGCCATCGCCTGCGCACGGGAACGGCGAACCCGGATATGAAGGTTGCACGCGCTGCCGCTGATGCTGGTATCTCGGGACTGGCATTTTATCGCGGCATTCCCGGTGGCCTTGGCGGTGCTCTGCGTATGAACGCCGGGGCGCATGGAACGGAAACAAAAGATGTTCTTGTCAGTGCGCGCGGCGTCGATCGTCAGGGCAAGGTGCACGAATTCACGAACGCCGAGCTGAACTACGCCTACCGCCACTGCGGCGCGGCGGAGGATATTATTTTCACCGAGGCTCTGTTTGAAGGTGTGCCCGGAGATCCGGACACAATCCGTCAGGAGATGCAGGAGGTCGCAGATTATCGCGAAACCCATCAGCCAACGAAGGAACGTACGGGCGGCTCCACCTTCAAGAATCCGCCCGGCCACAGTTCCTGGAAGCTTGTTGATGAAGCCGGATGCCGCGGGTTGCGCGTCGGTGGTGCGGTCATGTCGGAGAAACACTGCAACTTCATGATCAACGAAAATGATTGCACAGCCGAAGATCTTGAAACCCTGGGGGAAATCGTTCGCGCTCGTGTCAAGGCAACAAGCGGCATCACGCTCGAATGGGAAATCAAACGTCTCGGCGTTCCGCTCGAAGGGCGTCCGACAGGTGAAGCGCTCGCACTGGAGTCCCAGTCATGACAGATCGCAAATTCAATCGCGTGGCTGTGCTGATGGGGGGCTGGTCAGCCGAACGTGAGGTCTCGCTTGATTCCGGCACGGCCTGCGCCAACGCACTTGAGTCCGAAGGCTACGAGGTCTTGCGTATCGACGTGGATCGCGACATCGCACGACGCCTGTCAGCAGATCGCCCGGATGTCTGCTTCAACGCTCTGCATGGTCGCTGGGGTGAGGATGGTTGCATTCAGGGCATCCTCGAAGTGCTTGATATTCCCTACAGCCATTCTGGAGTCCTGGCATCTTCCCTCGCCATGGACAAGGAACGCACAAAATCCGTTCTAGCTGCGATCGGCATGCCTGTCGCTGAAAGCCGCGTTCTCACCCGTGCCGAAGCGGCAAAGGGGCATCCGATGGAAATCCCTTACGTCCTTAAACCACCCTGCGAAGGCTCCAGTGTCGGGGTTGTGATCGTACCGAAAGGTTCAAATTTCGATCCGGCAACGCTGGCGAATGAGGGGGCTGCGGAGGATCAACTTATGGCTGAAAGATACATTCCAGGCCGTGAGCTGACATGCGCCGTGCTCGACGGTAAATCATCTGCCGTCACCGAGATTTTTCCGTCGGGAGGCCTCGAATTCTACGATTACGAGGCCAAGTACGCCCAAGGCGGCTCAAAACACGTTCTGCCCGCACAAATTTCACCGAATCTTTACCAAAATATCCAGAAATTAACCTTGGCAGCTCATGAAGCTCTGGGATGTCGCGGCGTCTCGCGCACGGACTTCCGGTTTGACCCGGACGGCGCAGGCGAAGGCGAGTTGATTTATCTGGAGACCAACACGCAACCAGGCATGACGGAAACGTCTCTGGTGCCGGAGTTGGCAGAGTATGCCGGATGGACTTTTGGAGAGCTGGTCCGTTGGATTGTGGAGGATGCGGGGTGCAACCGCTAGGCGATACACAGCGACTGCCGCGCTTGCTTGCAGGTGCCGGGTCTGATGACCTCGGCGAACTGCGACCGGGCCGTGAGCGTGTTGGCGTCATCGGCAAACAAATGTCTGCATTCGAAATTCCGCAGCGCCGCATCGCAGGTCGTACATCAAAACCCCGTCGACCCTACGGCTGGATTACAATGACAGCGCTGGCCGCCCTCACGATTTCACTCTTTCATCTGCCGTCCGCCACTCAGGCGCGCCTCATCGTCTGGCTCGACAGCTTCGCCGTTTCAGCCGGTTTAGCGGTCGATCATATTGCCGTTGTCGGTCACAACAAGACAACGATGGACGATATCGCCAGCGCACTCGATCTGGAGGTTGATAAATCTCTGCTGGGGTTCAATGGCACAGACGTACGCGCAAAGCTGCTACGGCTTCCATGGGTCAATACGGTGCGCGTGGGTCATATTCTTCCCGACACATTGTCGATTGAGATTTCAGAGCGGGTTCCAGCCGCAATCTGGCAGCACGAAGGACAACATTACCTGGTGGATCGCAACGGTCATACACTTGGTCGTTATCATGGTGACGTGCCGCAAACGAAGTACCCACTTGTTGTCGGCAAAGGCGCCGGTGTCACCGCAGGATCGTTCCTGGACGCGATTGCGCGCCATCCCTCTCTTGCCCGTCAGATGACCGCCGGCGTGCGTGTCGCGGATCGACGCTGGAATCTGATACTCAAGTCCGGAAAGAAAATACTTCTGCCGGAAAACGGGTTGCAAACCGCACTAGGGACACTCGAAGCACTTTTTGCGCGAAAAACCCTGCGAGGGAATGACATCACAGTCATTGATCTGCGTATTCCAGCCCGCCCGACATTGCGTCTGGCAGCAACCGCAGCCAAGGCATTGCGTGATCGAAAAGAGGCGCGCCGAGCCGCCATGATCCTCCTCACACGAGGAGCGTCATAATGCTGGGACGCACAGAGAAAAATGACGCAGGCGAACGCATTGTCGCCGTGCTCGACATCGGCACAAGCAAGATTTGTTGCATGATTGCGGCGCTCGACGGAGACAACGTGGGCGCAGACCAGCCTGGACGACCGCTTGCAGCGCGCCTTCTTGGGTTCGGGGAACTGGCGGCAAGCGGCATCAAGGCTGGCGTGGTCATCGATCTTGCGAAGGCAGAAAACATCGTACGCAAAGTGATTGCGCGCGCCGAGGAAGCTGCAGGTCGCCAGGTCGAGGAAATTGTGATCGCCGCGTCCTGCGGTCGGATCGCCAGCACGAACTTCACCGCCAGTACAGACGTTGCAGGCAGCGAGGTCAGCGATGCCGACGTTGCACGGGTCTTCAAGGCCGGTCGTGATTTCGTTCTGAACGAGAACCGCACCTTGCTGCACCTCAACGGGCTTGGCTTTGGTCTGGATGATAACGAAGGCATTGCCGAACCACGCGGTCTCAAGGGACTTAGATTGAGCGCTGACCTGCATGCGGTGACGGCGGACGATTTGCCACTTCGCAACCTCACCGCATTGATCGATCGCTGTCACCTGAATGTTTCACGGTTGATCGCGGCACCTTATGCCAGCGCACTCGCATCCATAACTGAAGAAGAATCACGCCTCGGCGTGCTGTGTGTCGACATCGGCGGTGGCACAACGAGCATGGCCGTCTTCGCCGAAGGACATTTCATCCACGCCGATGCATTCGCCATTGGTGCAAACCAGATCACCTATGATCTTGCACGCAAGCTTTCGACCCCGATCGAGGAAGCCGAACGTCTCAAGACACTGCACGGAAACCTGGTTGCCGCATCGTCTGATGATCATGAATTGATTTCCTATCCCGTTCTGGATCAGGACGAGGTCGGCCTCTACCAGATCACCCGCACGGAACTGCGCGAACTGATCGAGCCGCGCGTGCGCGAAATTCTTGGTCTTGTTCACGACCGTCTGTGTGCGAGCGGAATGGATGTCTACACCAGCGACCACCTTGTTCTGACAGGTGGTGGCAGCGCCCTCGCCGGGTTGCAGGATTTCGCCGAACAGACACTCGACATGCACGCGCGAATCAGTGCGCCCACCACGTTCGAAGATGCGCTCGACACCTTGCACGCACCGGCTTACGCCGTGGCCTTCGGCCTTGTGCGTGCAGTTTCGCAACGCATGGGTAGCGGTGCTTCGACACAAGCGATTGATGGAACCGCAACCGTTCAACGGTCCTACTTCGGACAGATGGGGCAATGGTTGCGTGAGAGTCTTTGGGATGACGACCGCGAAACCCGCGGCACCGGAACATAATTCAGGGGACTGAAAGACATGAGCAACGACAGCAAAACCGGCGTGGCCGCAGATCTCACGCCACGAATTGCCGTCATCGGTGTCGGTGGCGCAGGCGGCAACGCGGTCAACAACATGATCGCAGCCGGTCTTGAGGGCGTAACGTTCATCGTTGCAAACACAGACGCCCAGGCGCTTGCTGCATCCGAAGCAGGGACGAAAATTCAGCTTGGCGTGGAACTGACAGAAGGGCTTGGCGCAGGGTCAAAACCTGAAATTGGAGCCGCTGCCGCAGAAGAAGCCGCAGATGATATTCGCAGCCACATCGAAGGATGCCACATGGTGTTCGTCGCGGCAGGAATGGGCGGCGGCACCGGTACGGGGGCCGCAGGCGTGATCGCACGTATCGCCCATGAACTCGACGTCCTGACCGTCGGCGTCGTCACCAAACCGTTTCACTTCGAAGGCAACCGTCGGATGCGGTCGGCAGAGGCAGGCATTGCCGAACTGGCGAAGCACGTCGACACGTTGATCGCGATTCCGAACCAGAATCTGTTCCGGATTGCCAACGAGAAGACCACCTTTGCCAAGGCCTTCGAGATGGCCGACCAGGTGCTGCACGCGGGCATCTCCTGCGTGACGGACCTGATCGTGCGTGAAGGCTTGATCAACCTCGATTTTGCGGACGTGCGCGCGATCATGCTCGACATGGGGGCCGCAATGATGGGGACGGGCGAGGCATCGGGCGAGAACCGGGCTGTTGAGGCGGCGGAACTCGCAATCGCCAACCCGCTTCTTGATGATGTGACACTGAAAGGGGCGCGCGGACTTCTGGTCAGCATCTCCGGTAGCGATGACCTGACTCTCTTCGAAGTCGACCAGGCCGCCAACCGCATTCGCAAGGAAGTTGATCCGGACGCAAACATCATCGTTGGTGCGAACTTTGATCACGATCTGAAAGAGCGCATCCGTGTCTCTATTGTCGCATCAGGGCTTCGGAATTCGGCACTCCAGACTGTACCAGCCGTGCAGGCACAGCAGGCCCGTGACCCTGTCGCACCAACCGCTCCTGCAGAGCAACAGCAACCACAGCAGGCGCCACGTCCTGCACCACCTGCTGCGCATGCGCAACCAGCAAGACACGCACAACCCGTCTCGCAACAGCCGGTGCGTTCCCAGGCGCAGCCAGAAATGCCTCCGCCGACCTCACGTCCGCAACCGCCGAGGGCCCCGATCCGCTCGGAAGTGGTCAACAAACCCACAGTCGGCAACAAGGTTCAGATCGAGGTTGGGCCCCCTCGCATGCTGACTGCAGGCACGCTTTCGCGCCCGGTTTCAGGCGACCGCGCAACAATGACCGATGGTGATCTGTCACAAGCTGCATTCATGCCGCAGGCATCGGAGCCGGTGCATCGCAAGCCACCACGGATGCCGGAAATTGAAGACTTTCCGCCACTGGCTCAGCGCGAAATACGTGAAAAACAGGGTGATACGGTTCCGGAAAAGCCGCCTCGCAAGAGATCTCGCCTGTTTGACCGCCTGAAAGGGTCCTTCGACGACGCCTCTGTTGATGATGTGACCAGCCTCGAAGACATTGCCACAGAATTGGACAAGTCTGAAGCTGTGCAAGAACAGTCCGTTGAAATACCTGGTTTTTTCAAACGTCAGATGGGTGGGTAAACTGGTTTTTGATATTGGAAATCATACGGTCATCCACAGCTTTCCCTCATTTTTATCAGGAGGGCTATCCTGTGACGATTGCGCCACGTAACAGTGCGTAACCAACCGTGATTTGTTTGAATCAGCACATGCAACGTAAGGTCTGTGTGTCGACGATGAGTACCGAAGCGCCAAGTAAAGTAATAAAAACAGAGCGTAACCAAGAGTATTTGCGTCAGCGTGGCAGACGGCTAAAGATTTCGGGCTGAAATCGGTCGCTTGCCTGGGGGAACTTGGGGGACGACATATATGGCTAAGCGTTTTATCGGCGCGCAACAGACGACTGTTTTCAGTCCAATCGTGTTGCACGGAAAAGGTGTCCACAGTGGGGCGGCAGCCTCGATGGTGCTTCTTCCCGCTGAATCAGACACAGGCGTGGTGTTCCGCCGCGCTGGATCAGATTTGCCACTCGAAGACATTCACGCAACGGTTGCCGCTGTTGAAAATGTTACGCTTTGCACCGTGCTGGGCGATGGCAAGGGCGGCATTGTTGCGACGGTCGAGCATCTGCTTGCCGCGCTCCGCGGCATGTGCGTTGACAACGTAATTGTTGAGATCGACAGTGCAGAAGTGCCGATTATGGATGGCAGCTCGTCTGCATTCGTGAACGCGATCGATGCGATCGGCATTCGCGAACTCGACGCACCGCGCAAATTCATCAAGGTTCTCAAGACCGTGCGCGTTGAGGAAGACAACTGTTGGGGCGAACTTTCCCCGCATTCGGGTTTTCATCTCGACGTGGAAATAGACTTTGAAACACCAGCTATTGGCCGTCAGCGCCGGGCGTTCGAAATGACTCCCGGCGTTTTTCGTGCGGAGCTGTCACGTGCCCGCACATTCGGTTTCATGAAAGATGTTGAGGCGCTCTGGGCTGCTGGTCGCGCGCTTGGGTCGTCACTCGACAACACGGTTGCTATCGGTGACGACAAGGTCGTCAATCCGGAAGGCCTGCGCTACGAAGATGAGTTCGTCCGCCACAAGATGCTGGACGCTGTTGGTGATCTGGCGCTTGCTGGTCGCCCATTGTTGTGTGCCTACAAGTCGTCTTGCGGTGGGCACCGCCTCAACACCAACATGTTGAAGGCCTTGTTCGCTGACAAAGATGCGTGGACGCTGGTTGAACTGCCATCTGTTCGCCAGGCTGGCCGCGCGAGCATGCAAATGGGTTCGGCTGCAGTAAATTATGCTGCTGATCGCACTTGAGGAGGACTGGGGGCAGTTCACTTCTCAACCGAATCAGGGAGCAGTTCGCTGCTCCCTTTTTTGTGTGTCGAGAGCGGAGATTGATCGTGCTGCGATGCACAGAATGACCACATTCTCCTGTTGATGGTGTGGTTGGGGGAATGACTTTGTTGCGTGGCACGTTGTGTTCCACCCCCGCACCGATATGATACGCGGTGACCGTTGTGCTGACTTGTAAAGAGCACGACCCCGCAGGGACAAGGATCCGGTGACAATGTCAGGCCTGCCAGACATCAGACCAGTTTCACGTCATACCAGTTCGCGCGCTCGTTTAATGCCTGTGCGCGGCGCAATCATCCTTTCCGCATGCTTCGCACTCTCAGCATGTTCATCGGGGCTTCCGTCGTTGCCATCGTTTGGCTCGTCGTCATCCGACGCCGCTGCAACGGCACAGGTCGCGCCCGCAGAGCAACTCTACAATCGCGCCGACAGCTTGCTGACACGCGGCCAGTACAAGGGGGCAGCAAGCGCGTTCGAAAATGTCGATCGTGAGTATCCTTATTCGCCATTTGCCCGTCGCTCCCTCGCACTGGCCGCGTTCGCCCACTACAAGGACGCAAATTACCCCGAGGCCATCAAGGCAGGTCGGCGATACACCACCCTGCACTCTGGCACGAAGGATGCGGCACTCGCGCACCACGTGATTGCGATGTCGTATTTTGATCAGGTCAGCGATCCCAAGCGCGATCAGAGCAAAACAAAAAAAGCCATCAACGAGTTCAACATCCTCGTGCGTCGCTATCCCGAAAGCCGGTACGCCAAGGAAGCGCACGAACGCATCGGTATATCGCGCGACATCCTCGCTGCATCGGAAATGACAGTCGGGCGATATTACATGCGAGAGGGCAATTACCTTGCAGCAATCAATCGCTTCAAGACGGTGGTCGAAAAATACCAGACGACCAAGCATATCGAGGAAGCGTTGGCCCGTTTGACCGAATCCTACATGTCGCTTGGCATTCGCAGTGAGGCGCAGACAGCAGCCGCTATACTCGGTCACAACTTCCCGAACTCGCAGTGGTACAAGGACTCCTACGCGCTGCTGAAAACCGACGGCCTTGCCCCGCGCGAGGACACAGACTCCTGGTTGAGTCGCACCTGGAAGAACACCGTCAAAACCATTTCGGGTGTTGCGACCAATCAGTAAAGTCCGTGCTCACGCGTCGCGACATTTCCTGACAGAAAATCAAAATGTTGAAAGTCTGACGGGTGACGTGCGCGAACGTTGACCTTACCTGATGCGCGCGCAATGACAGGACTGTGCATCGCTTCATCCGTGAGCGTGGGAAGGCTTTGACCATGCCAAAGACGTCGGAACGAGAAATAGCGGTCGATCAACTGACCGACGCAGAGGCCGCCAACGAACTCGCTGTTCTGGCTGCAGACATTGCTGAGCATGACGCGCACTATCATGGCAATGATGCACCGGTTATATCGGATGCCGCGTACGACGCGTTGCGCAGGCGGAATGCCGCGATAGAGGCACGTTTCCCGTCTCTTGTGCGTGCCGATACGCCGAGCAACCGCGTAGGTGCTGCCCCCTCTGGAAACTTTGGCAAGGTAACGCACGCTGTTCCGATGTTGTCACTTGGCAACGCGTTCAACGATCAGGATGTGACAGATTTCATTGATCGCCTGCGCCGGTTTCTTGGTCTGGATGACAACGAACCGGTGGCAGTTTCCGCAGAACCCAAGATCGACGGTTTGTCTATTTCCCTCCGTTATGAGGAGGGAGTCCTCGTCCAGGCAGCAACACGCGGCGATGGTGCGGAAGGAGAGGATGTCACGCGCAATGTCCGTATGCTCGGCGGCATTCCGAACAAACTTGGCACTCAATCCCCACCTGCTGTGTTCGAGGTGCGTGGTGAAATCTATATGGGACGCGCTGACTTTGCTGCGTTGAATGCCAGGCTTGAGGCACAAGACGCAAAAGTGTTTGCCAATCCCCGTAATGCGGCGGCGGGTTCTCTTCGCCAGAAAGACCCAGCCATCACGGCATCGCGACCACTCAAGTTCTTTGGTTACGCCTGGGGGGAAGCATCCGAGGTGCCGTCTGACACACAATCGGGCGTTGTTCAGACCTTTGCCGATTGGGGGATTCCGGTGAATCCGTTGATGAGTACACACGAGTCGGTAGATACACTCCTCGCTGCCTATCGCGACATCGAGCAGTCCCGGCCGACGCTGGACTACGATATCGATGGGGTCGTCTATAAGGTCGACCGGCTGGATTGGCAGGAGCGCCTGGGCTTCCGTTCCCGTGCGCCACGTTGGGCCATCGCTCACAAGTTTCCAGCCGAAAAAGCGACCACGATCCTCAACGATATCGAAATTCAGGTCGGTCGCACCGGGGCATTGACACCAGTTGCCAAACTGGAACCGGTGACGGTTGGTGGTGTCGTCGTCTCAAACGCCACGCTCCACAACGAGGATGAAATTTCTCGCAAGGATATTCGCATCGGCGATACGGTCGTGATTCAGCGCGCAGGCGATGTCATTCCGCAGATTGTCGAAGTCATCACCGAAAAGCGGCCCAAGTCGTCAAAGCCATACAAGTTTCCTGATATCTGCCCCGCATGCGGCAGCCACGCTGTCCGCGATACGGACGAAAAAACTGGTAAGCAGGACGTCGTACGCCGTTGCACCGGTGGGCTTGTGTGTCCTGCGCAGGCAGTTCAACGTCTGAAACATTTTGTCTCCCGCGACGCTTTCGACATTGAAGGTCTCGGGGCGAAGCAGGTTGCAGCCTTCTACGAAGAAGGACGTATTGCGAGGCCGGCAGACATCTTTACGCTTGAAGCGCGCGATGCCCGCAGCATCAAACGTCTGAAAGATGCGGAAGGTTGGGGCGCAACGTCGGTGAAGAATCTCTTCGCATCAATCGACGCGCGCCGCACAATTGAATTGCATCGCTTGATCTACGGGCTTGGCATTCGCCACGTCGGTGTGACGACCGCACGTCTGCTGGCAAAGACCTACAGTACATGGCCCGTGTTCCGGGAAGCCGTGACTGCGGGGTATGATCGCGAAAGTGACGCGTGGCGCGATCTGGTTGATATCGACGGTATTGGTGAAACGGCTGCCGCCGCCCTCGTTGAATTTTTCGCCGAGGTGCACAACACCAGCGCGATTGATGATCTCGTCGGGGAACTCACTGTCGCAGACTACGATGCGCCGGAAGCCGCCGACACACCGGTCTCAGGCAAGACTGTTGTCTTCACCGGAACGCTCGAAAAACTCTCCCGTTCCGAAGCCAAGGCTCAGGCTGAGCGCCTCGGTGCAAAGGTTTCCGGATCCGTGTCCAAGAAGACAGACTACGTCATCGCTGGCCCAGGTGCGGGGTCAAAACTGAAGAAAGCCGAAGAGCTTGGTCTCAACGTCCTGACCGAAGACGAATGGATCGCAATGGTCGGCTGAGAAAGCACATCAGGTACGTACAATCGGCGCAGTCGCTGCCACCAGCCATGCGCGTACGTCCGCATCAACGATCATGCTCGTCAGTTTCGTCGCCACATCCGTATGGTAGCTGTTCAACCAGTCCAGCTCCGCATCACTGAGCAGTGACACATCCACCAGCCGCCGGTCGAACGGTGTGAAACTCAGCGTCTCGAAGCGCATCATGTCCCGGTCGCCGCCATCCACGGGTTCGGGAGGACAAACCAGTACGAGGTTTTCCAGGCGTATCCCGAACGCGCCCTCCCGATAATAACCGGGCTCGTTCGAGAGGATCATGCCGGGCTCCAGAGCCACCATGCCCCGCTTCGATATACTCGCCGGCCCCTCGTGCACGGACAGATAGCTCCCGATCCCATGCCCTGTGCCGTGATCGTAATCCAGCCCGGCAGACCACAATGCCATGCGGGCGAGTGGATCAAGATCGACACCACGTGTGCCTTTCGGAAAGCGCGCCGTGGCAATCGCAATGTGTCCCTGCAACACGCGCGTGTAGCAACGCCGCATATCGTCGGAAGGGGAGCCAATTGCAATCGTGCGGGTGATATCTGTCGTACCGTCCTGATATTGTCCACCGGAGTCGATCAGGTAAAGTGAGTTTTGTTCCAGCAATCGGTCGCTCGCGTCGGTGACGCGGTAGTGCACAATCGCGCCATTCGATCCCGACCCGGATATCGTATCGAAACTCAGATCCTTCAACACGCCTGTTGCTGCGCGAAACGCTTCGAGTTTCTGTGCTGCAGAAATCTCCGTCACACGGCCCTTTGGCGCTGCACTGTCGAGCCATGCCAGAAACTGTGCCATGGCAACGCCATCGCGAATATGGGCCTGACGATTGCCCTCAATCTCGACGTCGTTCTTGCGCGCCTTCGCATGCAGAACAAGGTCGGGTGCACGCACAACATGCGCGCCAGCTGTTTCAAGAGAAGAGAAAAACCATTGCCCCGCCGTGTTCGGATCAATGCGGACAGACTTTCCGTCAAGTTTCGCAATAGCATCCGCAAGAGTGTCCGGCGCAGCAAAATCAACCAGAGGAGACAACGCATCACGCGTTTCGCCTGTGATTTTTGCGCTGTCAATGAAGAGCGTTGGTTTTGCGTTCGCACGGACTATTGCAAAGGCCAGTGGAACGGGCGTGTGTCCGATATCGCCACCGCGAATGTTCAGGAGCCACGCAATAGAGTCCGGCAATGTGAGAACCGTCGCATCCTGCCCGGCCTCCTGCAATTGCGCTTGCACGGCATTGACCTTCGCGGCAGCTTCGACCCCGGCATACGCCGTTGGCTGCAGTTGCACGGCTGCAGTTGGAGCGGCAGGACGGTCGTCCCAGACCTCATCGACAAGGTTTGCCTCAACCGCAACAAGTTCAATATCTTTCGCGCTTAGCGTTTTGATCAGTTCGTCGATCTCGCGCGCAGTGTGCAGCATGGGATCATAACCGACACGTTCACCGGCATCGAGTTGCCCCACAAGCCAGTCGCCAAGTGTGTCGTTCGGAATGCTCAGGAAGGTAAAAACGTCACCATCGCATTGCGTGCGAGCTTGCAGCGTGTAACGGCCGTCAACAAACAAGCCGGCGGCATCGCGCAGGATCGCTGAATACCCCGCAGACCCTGAGAATCCGGTGAGCCAATACAACCGTTCGTCACATGGCGCGACATACTCGCCTTGATGGGCATCGGCTCTGGGGACCAGAAACCCGTCGATTTTGGCTGCGACAAGAACGTTTCTCAATGCTGTAACCCGAGCGAGTCCTTTTGTGGGATCGCTGATGTTCTCAAAATTCTGAAACACCGTTTTTCTGTCCTCGTTGTCTGATGCTCCGCTCAGGGCGCATGGAAGGTATGCATTAAGCTATGCGTTGAGTGCCCATTCCATGACACCGACCCGCGGCAGGCGCAATGCTGCATTGCAGCATTCGATCTGGTGCAACACAATTTTTATCCCCATTATCCCATCAACACAAACAGAGTTGAAGGACTTTGGAGACCATGGCAACTGTTACATTTGACGGCCTTTGGCCAAACGTTTCTCCTGCTGACACACGCAATGTTCTCAAGAGTGGCAAAAGCTTTTTTGAACGCATCGTGGAGAGCCAGGAGCAACGGGCGCGCTACCGTCTGGCAATGATGTACGATGCAAAAACACTCCGATCGATGGGAATGGACGCCAAATCCATTGAACGGATGATCGGCAAGTAGGCTTGACGTTGTTCAGGACTGAAGAAGTTATGACACCCTCTGCTGGAAACAGTTGGGGGTGTTGTTGGTTTCAGAAAACGAAGTTCAAGCCCGTTGCAGAATCAAGGTGGACCAGCCTTCGCGAGACGATTGCGCATCAATCGAAAAACCGCAGGCACAATAGGCAGCAGTAACGGTGTCGGCCTGATCGTCCAGAAGACCGGACAGCACAATTCTGCCGTGCTGCTGCGTCGTAACGACATCGCAAATGCTGTTCGCCATGGCAATCAACGGTCCTGCCAGAATATTGGCAATGACCAGATCGAACGGAGTTTGATCTGTTATGGACGCATCGTCCAGGCCGTCCGCGACAGCGAATGCGATCTGCGACGCGTTGTTCAGCGTTGCGTTGCCTTGCGCCACGATGATCGCCACTGGATCGATGTCGGTGGCAAGAATGCGCGCCGAGGGCCAGCGTCGACTGGCAGCGATGGCGAGTACAGCACTGCCCGTGCCGAGGTCGAGAATCGATTGGTACTGCGGCCCATGGCTTGACCGGCTCAATCGTGTGATCGCGTCCAGACATCCGGTCGTTGTGCCGTGGTGCGCTGTACCAAACGCTGCTCCGGCCTCAATCTCTATGGCGTGCTCGTTCTGAGCGACATTGGTCTTGTCATGTGACCCGTGGATGATAAATCCCCCAGCATGCACGGGCGGAAGACGGCGTTGCGATTCGGCAACCCAATCCTGATCAGGCAGCGCTTCGATACATGCACGCGCAGCCAGAGCTTCCTCCGAAGCCGCTGCAATCATTTTTCGAAGCGCATCTTCGTCCGGCGTGCCATCAAAATAGGCCGAAACCATCCAGATTGCTGCACCGTCCTCGGTCTCGAACCAGCTCACGGCGTCAGCAACGGGTTCCAGCGTATCGGCTATAGCTTCAGCTTGCGATGCGCTCGCGCACATCAGTGTGAGGGCAAAAACGGTCATCAGGCGGCAACCGCTTCTCCGGAGGGGGGCGTGTTACGTTCGAGATACTTACTCCAGGTTTGGCGCAAATGTGCTGCACCCTCCGTTGGTGACAGCGTATAGAGAACGCCATCTGCATCCTCGCGCACCAACCCCTCATTCATGAGACGCTCAAGCGCATCTTCAACATCGAACGCCACGGCAATCGCAAATTCTTCCGCAAGAAACTGTTCTATGGCCGTCTTTGCTTCGTCCAGTTCAGTGCGTGCAAGCGGCCCGCGCACCAGCAGGGCATAGAGCAGCATTTCCTCCTTCACATCCTCTTCCTCGGCCCGGTCTGCCAGCAACGTCAGCACGCCGCGATTGTCCGCGAGGTTGTGGAAGTAAAGGTTTTGAGCAAGCGTCATCATGTACTGGTTCTTTTGTGTCAGGAACTTTTTCACTTGCCGGAAGATGACAGCTGCCAGTCCGACGAGCGCTCCAATCGCCTTGATCGGGTTCGAGAAGATAAGTGCAACCTTGCTTGCCGTGGCGATAACGCTGGCCAAAGTGCCGCCTCCGGCTGTAACGCCCAGGAAGAGCTTGTCCTTCAATCGGAAGCGCACTTTCGTATTCGGGAACATCATCTGCAGATCGGCGCGCGGGATTTGCTTGAACATCTTCAGATATACGAAGTCCGAAGACGCCTGATCCGGCAGCATGCGGCGCAGCTTGCGTACGCGCTTCAGCGCTTTCGGCTCGTCAAGATCTTCAGCAATCATCACCTCGCGCATACGCACGGCCTCGCTCTTGAGTTTGAGGAGCAGAAACAGGCGTTGGAAAATCGGTACGGTTTCCGTGCGTTTGCGCAGAAACAAGGATTGCCAGGATCGGTATTCGTGAGATTTGACCGTCGCGCCCCGCGAATAGATCATCACCTCATCGAACTCATCAAGATCCACTTCAAGATCGAGACCGTAAGCTGATTTTTCCTCAAAAATCTCTTCGAGGATCTTCGGTGTAATCAGTTTGTAGTTCGCACCTTCCAGACATGTACCAAGCAGACGTGTCAATCGTTCCTGCATGGTGGCGAATTGTTCCGGTGTGAATTCCAGGGCACGCACCGTGTCACGATCAGGGCTGAATGGCAGGTATGCCTGTTTCAACTCCATGAGGCGTTTTGTGTAGGTCAGGTTCCGAATGGCTTCGAGGCAAGAGAAAAAATCCCGGATATCGGCAGTTTGCCCGTCGGGCCAGGATTGCGGCTTACACAGTTTTTCAATCAACGCGAACCGTGTGACCGGGATAAACGTTTCAGCTTTCAGTTCCTCGCCAACAAGCGCGGTCGTCGGTTGCGCCGCAACCTCTGCGCCATCCGAAATCGGACCAGCATCCTCGACCTCGGGCACGGTCTCCTGTTTCTCGATTTCAGGATTGTCGTGCGACGGGTCCGTAGATGCCGCAACAGCATCTGACACGGTCGTACCAGCCTGTTCGCCACTCTGCTCTTGAATGGACATGCCCACCCCTTAACTCAACGCCACTGACGGGCTGTCGCGCACACGTGCGCAGGTCACAAACTAATAGGCTCATGATCTCTCTGCCAAAAGCATATTCGCACCTGAGACAGGCCAAGACTATGGCAAAGGCGCCTTTCAGGCTTTTTCTATAAAGGAATCAACGACTTTCTTTGCACCAACTGTGTCGAATTCGACCACGAGCTTGTTCCCGTCGACACTGACCACACGGCCTTCGCCGAACTTGTTGTGCCGCACGCGCGCGTCAACGGCGTAGCGGGACGAACGTCCCGTGCTGGAGGCGACCAGTTCCCCGTCGATCGTCTGGGGGCCGCGTGACGGTTTGGCCGTATTCGGTCGTGACCAGTTTTTCTGCGCCCGCTGCCATCCAGGCGTGTCGTAGCTGTTGGAGAATCCACCAGCCGCGCCACCAGAGCCATCGCCACCGAACGAGCCGCCAGACATCTTGTCGAACCGCGATGCGCCCGGCACCGCGCCATAGCCACCATAATTGCCGGTATCCTCCGCCACTTCGACATTGGCTTCCGGCAATTCGTCGATAAACCGTGACGGGATGGCTGTCTGCCAGAGGCCGTGCACACGACGGTTCTGTGCAAACGAGATCCGCGCCCGTCGTTTCGCACGCGTGATGCCGACATAGGCGAGGCGTCGTTCTTCCTCGAGTCCCGCAGTGCCGCTTTCGTCCAGCGAGCGCTGATGCGGAAACAGGCCTTCTTCCCAGCCAGGGAGAAAAACCGTATCGAACTCCAGCCCTTTGGCCGCGTGCAGAGTCATAAGACTGACGCGATCGCCATCCGCATCGCTTTCCGCATCCATCACCAGTGACACGTGCTCAAGGAACCCGGCCATCGTGTCAAACTGCTCCATAAAGCGGACCAGTTCCTTCAGGTTCTCCAGCCGCGTGTGCGCTTGCGGGCTCTTGTCCTTCTGCCACATCGCCGTGTAGCCGCTTTCATCGAGGATCATTTCGGCCAGCTCGGTGTGCGGGATATTATCGACCAGCCCGCGCCAGCGCTCGAAGTTGCTCACCACTTCAGCGAGGGACCGTCGCGGCCTTGGTCCGAGCTCTTCCGTTTCGATAATTTCCTTGGCCGCAAAGTACAGCGGAATGCCGCGCGCCCGGCCATGCGCATG
>CALHAX010000124.1 GCA_937931785.1 uncultured Hyphomicrobiaceae bacterium
AGAGTATCACCGGCAAAACCCTGATACGTCGTGCCATCAAAAGAGAAGGAAATCGGGCGGGCGCGGTCAACTGTGCCGCCGCGCGGGAGCCGATGCAACTGGTCGGTCATTTCACTACTCCAGCGGTACCGGGCTGAAGCACCTTGGTTGCGTCATTGCCAGAGCCGATCACGGGTTCACCTGCGGGTGTCGCCAGGTCTTCGCCTGCGATCTGGGGCGGTTGCTCACCTTGCTTGTAGATCGCGAGGATCTTGTCGCTCGCCGTATTGCGCAGCGCGTTGAACCACTTCCGACATCCTGCGGCGTGCATCCAGCGTTCAGCAAACACACCCTTGGTGTTCGATCGAAGGAAAACATAGTCCGCCCACGTCTCGTCGTCCTGGATGTCACTGTTGGTCGGTCGGGCGATGTGCGCCTCGCCGCCATAGGAAAACTCGTTCTGGTCGCGCTTGCCGCAATACGGGCATTCGATAATGAACATGATGGCGCCTCCTAGTGCGCGACGGCTGCTGCGCCGTGTTCGGCGACAAGCTTGCCTGAATAAAAACGGTCAAGGGCGAACGGCGCTGCAATCTCGTTCGGTTCGTCATTTGCAACGAGATCCGCGAACACATGGCCGGAGCCAGGCGTGGCTTTCCATCCCCCGGTCCCCCAACCGCCATTAACATAAAATCCCTTGACCTTTGTCTTGGTGATCAGCGCGCTCGCATCAGGGCAGACATCGACGATGCCACCCCATTGCCGCAGCATCCGCAGTCTTGAGACGATAGGGAACAGTTCGATGAGCGCGGCCAACTGATGTTCGATCACGTCGAAGCCGCCGCGCTGGGTATAGGAAATCTGAGGGTCAATCCCCGCGCCAATGACCAATTCGCCCTTGTCCGACTGGCTGCAATAAACATGCACAGCATTCGACATGACCACACACGGATTGAGCGGTTTGATCGGTTCGCTGACAAGCGCCTGGAGCGGGTGGCTTTCAATGGGGAGTTTTACGTCGACCATCTTGGCGATCACGCTCGAATGTCCGGCCGCAACGCTTGCCACCTTCGGGGTGCGGATTGAACCACGCGTTGTCTCAATCCCGACCACCGCCCCTGCTTCGGTCCGGATGTCGGTCACTTCGCAGTTCTGAATGATGTCGACGCCCAGGGCGCTGGCAGCGCGCGCATAACCCCACACCACAGCGTCGTGCCGGTTCACGCCACCGACCTTCTGCAAGGTGCCGCCAAGAACAGGATAACGGATGTCCGGGTCGATGTTCACAATCGGGCAGAACTCCTGCACCTCTTTTGCGTCCAGCCAGGCCGCATCAATACCGTTCAACCGGTTGGCCTCAACGCGCCGTTTCAATGCACGTGCTTCGCCGTCATCGTGCGCGAGGTTGAGGACACCACGGTGACTCATCATGATGTTGTAGTTGAGCTCACGACCAAGCGTCGTCCACAGGTCCATCGCATGCTGATAGATCGCAGCGCTGGCGTCGTTCAGATAGTTGGATCGAATGATTGTCGTGTTGCGCCCGGCATTCCCGCCACCGATCCAGCCTTTCTCGACCACGGCAATGTTCCGCATGCCGTGTTCCTTGGCGAGATAGTAGGCTGTCGCTGTGCCGTGCCCACCGCCGCCAATAATAACTGCGTCGTAAGACGCTTTCGGCGTTTCGACCTGACGCCAGGCCTGCTCCCAGCCGGTATGGCCGCGCAGCCCCTCGCGAATGAGTGAGCCGATCGAATAACGCTTCATGGCGAAAACCCAAGTGAAATGAGGACAGTGCGGAACACGAGGCACCGACACCAGATGATGTGAACTAGCAGGTCCCATGCGCCAAGAGAACGGCCTGCGTGCCGCAGTCTTGCCGGATTGGGATGCGGCACTGCCCAGATGCCGGATTTGGTGCGTGTGAGGCGCATTCTCAGCCGACGCTGCCTTGCCTGTTCGCGACACCGTAATTTCTTTACTGGCACGCACGGAACGTCTTTCCGTGCCGGGCAATTCCATGATACGGCAGAATTCAGCGTAAACAACAACTTGTCCAACTGCGACCAGTACCGATTTGGGGAACGACGCGCGTGCAACCAGCCGCACCATTGGCAGAAAATATCTATTTTCTGCTGGTTCCGAAATTTTCCATGAATGCGTTCTCGATGGCCATCGAGGCCCTTCGACTCGCCAACCGCGTACTGGGCGACCAGGTGTACAAATGGCACCTCGTCTCCAAGGGAGGTATGCCGGTCGAAGCTTCGAATGGCACCGTCGTTAACGTTGATAATCGGTTACAAGCTGTCTTGCGCGAAGCGATGGATCCGACACAGACCCGCATGGTGCTGGTTTGTTCAGGCATTGAAGTCGAGAAATTCACCGATCCAAGCGTATTCGGCTGGCTGCGGCGCATGCACAAACAAGGTGTTGCGATCGGCGGCTTATGCACGGGCGCATGGATTTTGGGCGAGGCGGGGCTTCTCGACGGGAGAGATTGCGCGATTCACTGGGAAAACCTGCCGGGATTTGCGGAACGGTTCCCGGATAGCCAACCCAAATCGTGTCTCTTTGAGGTTGATCGGAACATTTACACCTGTGCCGGCGGCACCGCCTCTCTCGACATGATGCTGAGCCTGATCGGCCATAGTCATGGTGAGGCGGTGGTTGCCCGCATTTGCGAGCAATGCCTGATCGACCGCATCAGGCCGTCCCATGACCGCCAGCGTCTGCCCATCGGTGCCCGCATCGGCGTTCAGAACCCACGCCTGCTCGCCATCATCGAGCTTATGGAAGCCAACATTGCAGAGCCGCTGTCATTGAGTGAAATCTCGACAATGACCGGCATTTCACGCCGTCATGTGGAGCGATTGTTCCGCCAGCACCTTGGCCGCTCGCCCGCACGATACTATCTCGATGTGCGGCTTGAGCGTGCCAGACGCCTGTTGCGTCATTCCAACCTGCCGATCGTGGAGGTTGCAATTGCGGCCGGATTTGTATCCGCGTCACACTTCTCGAAGCGCTATCGCGAACGTTACGGGCTTTCTCCGCAGGCAGATCGTCATGAATATGAACCTGATCCGCGGGAGCTGACAGAGGTGGCTGTGATCCCTGCCATAGGCGATCACGCCGTCTGAGTAGGCTATGGAAGCCCCGCAACTGCTCTATTCATACCGCGCGTTAACTTGAAAGTGATCCCACTCATCCATTGCTAACGCTATTCAGCTGTTTCGTTACAGGGATAGAAATTTTATCCGTATAGGGTAGAGCAATGATGGGTTTGAACATATCGTGCTATATCCGAACGGCTGTCGCAATTGTAGCCGCATGCCCGTTTGCGGCTGCCCTGGCAACGATCGCGCCCGGCCCCCACGCAATCACCGAGACCTGGGATCCACCGCAAGCCGAGACCATTTCGATTGAGACGATCGCCTTTGCCCGGTTGCTGGCTTCCGCGCGGAACACCGACTTCACGTATTCAGGTTCAGGACGAAAAATCCGGGTGCGCTATGAAGCACCGGCCATCCGCACTTCATTACGCGTCGTTACTCCTGAGAGTTTATCCCAACCGAAACGCCCAACGGCAACACTGTCGGTAAGCCGATTGCCATCGCTCAATCCGCGCCGGATGCAAACAGTGGTAATGCCATCCCCCGCAGTAAGAGTGGGTTCCATTGCCCATTCCATGCTGTCGCCGACCTGGCCATTGCGCCAACTCACTGCATTGCCCGAACTGAAAAACGTGTTCGTCGGACCGCAGTGGGCCCGGCATCCCAAAGCTTTTGAGTTTGCAAAGGCCATCAAGACGACGTCGCGTCCTGAATTTGCACTGCAACAACTCGGCGGCCGTCATCCCCATACGATACACAGTTCCGAAATACGCGTTGCATCACTGGGCCCCTCCGTATCGGGTGTGGAAGCAGTGCCAGATATACATCCGCAAGAGGTGGAATCCATTGAGGCGGCGCTCAGTCCTGACACAACAACGGCAGCGCCCTACATTCCCTGGGCCGTGCGTCAGGAGCAGGCGAGCGGTGTGAGGACCGGTCCCGTGCATGGTAATCCGCATTTGGCTCCCCATGTCACGCGGTTCACCTCGACCCACAAGCCCGGAACGGTGGTGGTGCACGTCAAGGAGAAGCGGCTGTACCTGATCCAGTCTCCAACGACAGCGCGCGTTTATCCGATTGGCACCGCACGCGGCACGGCAGATATTCTGGGCGCAACACGCGTGACCACACGACGTTTCATGCCAACCTGGACGCCGACCCCGAACCAGCGCCGTCGCGATCCGACTTTGCCGCGTCGCGTGGAAGCCGGGCCCAACAATCCGCTCGGGGTACGTGCCCTGGGTCTCGGCTGGCGTTACCGCCTGATACACGGCACAAGCGATCCATCTTCGATTGGTTTTGCGCAATCCGACGGATGCATCCGTATGCTGAATGACGATGTATCTGATTTGTTCAATCGTGTGAAAGTCGGCAACCGCGTACTGGTTCTTGCGTCCGCGAAGTCCGATCTGATCGAATGGCGTCCGGCGGGGTACAAGGAATATAAACCGCGTCGCCGCGTGAACCGCAGGAAATGGCGCAAGAAACGTTGGCGGAGCAGCCGCCGCTACGCCTCGAAACGTGTCAGGCGGAAAAAGAGACGATAACAGGTGCCTTCCGGTATTTAGTGAAGATCACATATTCGTGAACAAGTATCCGCCAGGAGA
>CALHAX010000125.1 GCA_937931785.1 uncultured Hyphomicrobiaceae bacterium
CAGTTCAAACCGCTCTATGGCGACGACGTTCCACTGTTCAAGAAGATCGAAACGGTCGGCAAGGAGATTTATCGTGCCGACGAAGTGAACGCACCGCAGAATGTGCTGAACCAGCTCAAGAAATGGGAAGAGCAGGGCTACGGCCACTTCCCGATCTGCATGGCAAAGACGCAGTATTCGTTCTCCACGGATCCGAGCCTGAAGAACGCACCAACCGGGCACTCATTGACCGTGCGCGAAGTGCGGCTCTCCGCCGGTGCGGAATTCATCGTGGCCATTACAGGCGACATCATGACGATGCCGGGCCTGCCCCGCGTCCCCGCCGCCGAAGCCATCCGCCTCGACGACGCCGGATTGGTGCAAGGCTTGTTCTAGGCGGTTTGCACAAATATTTGAGACGAAGGAGAGGCGCCGGGATGCCAGTGGAGCGATCTGGACCATCGCGTCATAAGTCCATTTGGATCAGACGCGCTACAGGGTGGCTTCGACGAAGGAGAGGCGCCGGGATGCTTGTGGGGTAATCTGGACCATCGCGTCATGAGTCCATTTGGATCAGACGCGCTACAGGGCGGCTTCGACGAAGGAGAGGCGCCGGGATGCCAGTGGAGCGATCTGGATCATCGCGTCATAAGTCCACAAGAATCAAACACATTACAAGGCGGCTTCGACGAAGGAGAGGCGCCGGGATGCCTGTGGGGTAATCTGGACCATCGCGTCAGGAGTCAATTTGGATCAGACGCGCTACAGGCGATCACGACATGATCAAACAAACAGAGGGCCGCTCGGTTGAGCGGCCCTCTTTCATTGGAACGGACAATACTTCGGCGATCCTACCGGCCACTGGTGTCAAAGAGCACCCGTTGCGCCCAATCCGGATAATCTCCAACGGGTCCATCCCCGTAATATGAACCCGCGCTCGCCGGGGCTGCAGCAAGCATCAGTGCGGCGGCAAGAAAGGCGGCTTTCATCGAGGTTTTCATTATTTTTCTCCATCTGTTTTCGTATTCGTTGGAGTGAAAATAACCTTGAGCCGTCGCAACGGACGTGACGCGCGTCACACATGTATTCGCCCGGACATCACGAGATAGAGAGGTCTGCGTGGGCGCACGACACAATTATGCTGGCGGGTGGAATGACACCGTGCCTAAACTGTGAGTCGGCATACCAGCCATGCGGAGGGGCACGGAGCGATGATGCAAGAGACGGCAGAGCGCACCGACTATATCATCGTTGGTGCCGGATCGGCGGGGTGCGTTCTGGCCGAACGGTTGACGCGCAATAGTCGGCACACCGTTACAGTTCTGGAGGCGGGTGGGTCCGACAGCAGGTTCTGGGTTCAGGTGCCCCTCGGCTACGGACGAACCTACTATGACCCTGCCGTCAACTGGATGTACGATACGGAAGCTGACCCTGGGCTTGGTGGCCGCTCGGATTACTGGCCACGCGGAAAGGTGCTCGGCGGATCATCGTCGATCAACGCGATGGTGTACATCCGCGGCCAGCGCGCGGATTTCGACGACTGGGCTGCGCTTGGGAATACAGGTTGGGGATGGTCCGATGTTGGACCCGTGTTCGACAGTCTGGAGGGCAAGGGCAACACGCCTGACGGTGCCCCGGATCCAGACACGCCAACGTTGCATGTGAGCGATGTTTCAAAACGTGCGCACCCCATGTCCAGGCGCCTGCTTGATGCCGCAGCGACGTTGGGAATTCCGTTCAATCCAGACTTCAATGGGGAGACGCAAGAGGGAGTTGGCTATTACCACCTCACGACAACGCGCAACAGTTGGCGCAATTCTGCAGCCAGGGCCTTCCTCCGCCCTGCACGCAAGCGGGCCAATCTGCGCATCGAAACGCAGGCCCACGCGGAACGGATCGTTTTTGATGGTGGCCGCGCGGTTGGTATAAGCTATCGGCAGGGTGGGAAACTGAAACGCCTTGATGCAACCAAAGAAGTTATTATCGCGACCGGGGCGATTGGCTCGCCACAATTGTTGCAGCTTTCAGGAGTTGGAGATCCAACACACCTGAAGGAACTCGGGATCGAAATAGTGCAGGGCAACGCCAATGTCGGTGCGCACCTCCAGGATCATCTTGGTGTAAGTCACTACTACAAAGCGAACGTGCCCACGCTCAACGATACGCTCGGAACGTGGCCAAAACGTATCGTAGCGGGCGCGAAATATATGCTTACAGGCCAAGGTCCGCTGGGCATGAGCGTCAATCAGACGGGAGGTTTTTTTCGCACACCCGGAAGTGATCGCCCCAACATGCAGCTGTATTGCCAGGTGCTTACAACGACATCCGTAACCGGTGCGCGGCCACTTCTGATGCCTGATCCGTTTCCGGCGTTCTCGCTCGGCGTGTCGTCGTGCCGTCCGAAAAGCCGAGGATACGTTGCGATCAAATCACCGCACGAAAGTGTTGCGCCCGCAATCCAGCCAAACTCATTCTCTCACGAAGATGATATGCGAGAGATGATTGATGGAATGAAGTTTCTGCAAAAACTTGCCGCGACACCAGCATTTCGTGACGTGATTGATGCACCAATCGGCGACGCTCCCACCTGTCAAACAGATGCGGAGATCGAAGCTGATATTCGGGCGCAGGCCGGCACCGTTTTTCATCCGTCGTGCACATGTCGCATGTCGCCGACTACAATTGACGGCGTTGTGGATAATCGCCTGCGTGTGCATGGGGTACGCGGACTGCGCGTTGTTGATGCTTCGATTTTCCCGACAGTGACATCCGGGAACCTGAACGCTCCCAGCATGATGGTTGGTGCAAAAGGGGCCGAGATGATTTTGGAAGATGCAGTTGATGCTTGATCGTGCGCACCCTATTCGCCAAAACTGCGATAGAGAGCAAAGTGTGTATCAATCGTTCGCCGATTTACATTTCGGTGAAGCGATCGGAGCGGCTCTTCGTCTTTTTCGACATAGTCCCAACATCGCTGAGCTTGGTCGCGGCTCTCAAAACAAACCTCGACAAGGAAGGGTTGGCTTGGAGGACGTGCGTCGTAACCTTCATGCGCCTCATGAGACATGAACCGCCAAGCGCTCGCGTAACCTTGGTTCCGAAGGTGTTCGCCAAAAGCATTGAAGGCATCGAAAAACTCAACAATCTGTACGCCTTCGCGCAACGTAAAAATGCCAAACATGCTGTGCATGTTATTTTCCCTCAATCAATTAGTGCATCGGCCCGCTGACCCGCGCGTTCGAGGTGGATCGGGAGCACGCGGCCGTAGAGCTGACGGGCACGTTCGGGGCTCCCGACCATGCCGGGTTCCTCGACGAAAGAAAAAATTGCGACGTAGCGTTTGCGTGGTCCCATGACCGGCGCGACACGATGCAGAGAGTAACGCCCCTTGAAGATTTGCAAATCTCCGGGGTGTAATTCGAGCGTGCGAACCTCATCGCTGGTCTCGTCAAGCACCGCTGACACGTTGTCGAAATTTTCTTCCGTTGCGGTGCGCAGATTTGGTGCATACTGGAATGCGCCACCGCTCGTGCCGTTCTGGATGGCGAGAGTCACGGTATAGTTGTTGGTGTCGAAGTGCCACGGGAAACCGTCACCTTCCTCAACGACGTTGATGATCACGTCTGCGAGTGGATCCGCATAAGGATAGAATTTCTCTTCATTCAGCGCTGCCTTGATAAAGGTCGGAAATGATGACCATTCGTAGATGGCGCGCAATCCGCTGTCCGGACCGAAATTGTCTGCGGGAACGAAGGCGTTCGAGCGATCATAGAAACGGCGCGCCGGATGGCTTTCGGGCAGCGTCGGATCGTCCTTCGTGAAGTAAGCGTTGGTGCGATTGAATGAACGGTGACCACATGGCGCTGTGCGGTCGGCTTCTGCTGTCAAACGCTCGATCCCGTCCGCACGCACGAAACCACGCAAAACTGAACAACCATCAACTGCGAGTTCCGCACGAACACGATCTAGGAGCGCCTGATACCGCATGCTGTCCATCTCATGGATCGGGTAGGTGTCCAGATCAATATACGTTTCTGCAGTTACATCTGGCATGCTGCAAACTCCAGAATGGTGACTCTCGAGGTTATACTGAATGAGAGTTGAAAAAGTCGCTGTACTCGCCGCGACACGGCATTGCCGAAATTGCGGCATGGTCTTGTGGTACAAGAGCATGAGACTCGTTTGCTCCACCTCCCCGGAGAGCCACCATGTCGATATCGCCGCACACTTTCGACCTTACCAGCTCAACTTTCAAGCGGGATCCAAGCCCGACGTGTGCGGCAATGCGGGCTGCCGGATCGATCGTACCGGTGCGCATGCCGATTGTCGGTGACATTCATTTCGTGACGACGCATGCCAGCGTCGAGCGATTGCTGAAAGCGCACGACATGTTCTCTGTCGACATTACCAAGAATGGGCGCTCCAGCATTTCGACGTTCCTGCGCTGGACACCTGGGCCACTCAAACTGCTGTCAGAGAACATGTTGCAGATGGACGGGATTGAGCATCGTCGATTGCGCAAGCTTGTGGATCATGCTTTCCGACGGACGGAGATTGATGCGCTGCGTCCTGGCATTGAACGTATTGCTGATGAGCTGATCGACACGCTGGCCGCATCGCACGACGGCGATCTTGTGCGACACGTGGCGCGCGATCTCCCGCTTGCCGTAATCTGCGACATGTTGGGGTTGCCGCAGGATGATCGACCGAAGTTCACACGCTGGATGGCTGCGCTGTCGGACGTAAGCTCGATCACCGGCATGGTTCGCTTGATCCCGGCAATCAACAAGATCAATCGCTACCTGCGGCGACACTTCGATCGGCGCCGGGCGGAACCGGGGGACGACCTGATTTCAACCCTGATCCAAACTGAGGCGGATGGCGATCGGTTGAGTGGAAATGAATTGCTCGCCATGTGTTTTCTGCTTTTCGTTGCAGGGCATGAAACAACCACGCATCTGATCAGCGGCGGTACGCTTGCACTCCTGCAAAACCCCGGACAGCTGGAGCGGTTGCGCGACGATCCATCTCTGGCCGTGTCAGCAACCGATGAATTGCTGCGTTTCGTTTCGCCGGTTATGATGACGAAGCCGCGGATGCCCCTTGAAGACACGACGTTCGAAGGCGTTTCGCTTCGTCAGGGCCAGATGATCATGGCACTGCTGACATCTGCAAATCTTGATCCGGAAGCTTTCGGGAGCCCCGAGACGCTGGATATTGCCCGGGCGCCAAACCGGCATGTCGCGTTTGGAGCCGGTCCGCACTTCTGCCTCGGTGCCTGGCTAGCGCGAGCAGAGATGGAGATTTTCCTGCAGTGCATAGTTGCGCGGGCGCGCGATCTACAGCTTGCCGTGCCCGAAGAAGACCTTGTCTGGCGAAAGGGTACGGGTATGCGGGCGCTTAAGGCGCTACCACTGCGGTTGTGAATCACGACCAGGTTGCCAGCTTTCCCCTTGTCTGTTTGCTGATCGGGTGTCAGACTCTGAAGAACGCCACCGCGATGGAGTTTTGTCATGCAGGAAACCTTTGCCCGCAAGGGACTTGTTGACCCGAACGTGCTGCGGGAGTTGAACCGCAAATCAGATCTGCGCGGCTGGATGCAGATGATTTCGCATTTCGGATCGATTTTTGTCACCGCATATCTTCTCCACCTCATGTGGGGCACATGGTGGGCGGTGCCGGTTTTCATGCTGCACGGGGCGCTGATTGCTTTTCTCTACGCCGCCCAACACGAACTGAGCCACGCCACACCATTCAAAACGCGGTGGTTGAACGAGATGTTCGGACGGATCATCGGGTTCATTCAATTTTTTCCCCGTGATTTCGATCAGGTGCAGCACTTTGCACACCACCGCCACACGCAAATGTGGGAAGAGGACGGTGAGCTGCAACGTGAGCCCTACGACATGAAGAGCTATCTTCTGTGGGTGCTTGGGCCGACGTACTGGTGGTCCCGTGTCACACGACTGGTTCGCCTCGCCAGAGGAAACGTGGTCGAGCGTTATGTTCGTGAGGATGAAAAACCAAAGCTTGTCAAGGAAGCAAAAATTCATCTGGCATTGTACGGGGTGATAGCTGCGAGCTCTGTGTTCTTTGCGAGTTGGGCCGCAGTGGTTTACTGGATTGCGCCGTTGGTAATCATGAAACCTGTGCAACAACTACAGAATACGATTGAACATCTGGGGCTCGGACATCACGACAATATTCTGGAGAATACCCGAACGGTCGATACGATTGCGCCACTGCGATGGATGGCGTGGAACATGCAGTTTCACACAGCGCATCATACCTTTCCCTCCGTTCCATTTCATCAACTCAAGAAACTACATTCTGAAATTGTCACGCGCACTGGAAAGCATCCGCATACGATGGGATATCTGGAGTTTCAGATGGAAGTCCTGAAACGATTTTCCGGTGGGAAATCCGAGTCGGATTATCCTGAAAAAGACGCGTGGGTCGTCTCTGCGCGCGAAAAACGCAGCACGGGTGGCGCTGCCGCCCCTGCAGAGTAGTTCCGGACATGCAAAAGCTCGAGATTTTTCAATCGCTTTGGGCGATGGAGTTGCGACGACCTGATGGGAAGGAACGCTCTGAGGATGAGTCGTTCGCAATGGTCGCTGATGCGGGTTACCACGGCATGGCGATTGATCTCGGTTCCACCGCGCTGGAGGACGCAAGGAAGCTCAAGCCTCACTTCGAGCGTCACAACCTCGGCTGCATGATCAACGCATTTCCAACGACCATTGAGGGCTTGCGTCCCGTCTTGCATATGGCGAAAGACTTCAACGCCGTCTTCGTCAACATCATCGGGCAGGTGATGCCGCTCGCTGTCGCCGACATGATCCCGGTGATACGACAGTGGATCGAAATGGCGGATAAAGAAGGCGTCGCCATTCAATTCGAGACCCACCGCAACTGCATCACGAATGACCTGTTTTCCACGCTGCTGTTGATCGACGCCATTCCCGAGATGGAACTGTGTGCTGATCTCTCTCACTATCTTGTTGATCGGGAGTTCTGGTATCCGATATCAGATGATGACAACGCGTTGATACACCGCATCCTTGATCGTGCCGTTTCGTTTCAGGGGCGTGTGGCGTCACGCGAGCAGGTTCAGGTGCAAATATCTTTCCCGCAACATCAGAAATGGTTCGATCAATTCGCCACATGGTGGGAATACGGTCTGCGGAGTTGGCGCAAAAAATCTCACCCTGACGCCGTATGCAATTTTCTCTGCGAACTCGGGCCACCGGAATACGCCATCACGGGGCCGGATGGATATGAGCTATCAGATCGATGGGATGAAGCACTGATGATCCGTAAACGGGTCGAAGATATCTGGACCAAACTTGAAGCGACTCCGGTATGAAGGTTCTGATTACCGGGGGCTTAGGTTTCCTCGGGCGTCGCCTTGCACAGGCGATACTCGACCGCGGCACATTGATCACGGCAGACGGAACGGAGCAGACCGTCGAGAATGTCGTGTTGTTTGATCATGCCGTGCCGGACGTAGCTCCTTTTGCAGATGACATGCGCGTGCAGATTTTCATTGGCGACATCTCGGATCGTACCGTCGTTTTTTCTCTCGTTGACCAGGCGGGTATGTCGATCTTTCATCTTGCCTCGATTGTCAGCGGTGAAGGGGAAACCAATTTCGATGATGCAATACGCGTCAATCTGGATGGTGGACTTAACGTACTGGAGGCTGCTCGCACGGTCGGTGGACCTTGCAAGATCGTTGCGACAAGTTCTCTTGCAGGCTTTGGGGGGCAATTGCCCGAGGTTGTCGGTGATACAACTCGCCTGGTACCGCAGACGACTTACGGAACGACAAAAGTCATTCTCGAATTGCTGATCAACGACTACAGTCGCAAAGGGTTTCTGGACGGTCGCACCGCACGCCTGCCAACGGTTATTGTTCGTCCCGGTCAACCAAACGCAGCGGCATCAAGCTTTTTCAGCGGTGTTTTTCGAGAACCTCTGCGGGGCGTCACTTGCGCCTTACCGGTTGAACCATCTCAGTTGGCCGCCGTGACCGGGTATCGCTCCGTCATAAGAGATTTAATGATCCTGCACGATTTATCTGCAGATCAGCTTGGGCACGACCGGACTTTGGGTTTTCCTGCCTTGAACATCAGCGTGCAAGATATGCTCGACGCGCTGGAACACGTTGGCGGAGCAGAAGCACGCGACCTGGTCAGCGTCGAAGCAGATCCGACAGTCCAGGCCATCGTATCAACCTGGCCAACCGCTCTTGAAGCGCGCCGCGCATTGTCGCTTGGGCTGACTCATGAACAATCGCTATACGAGATTGTGTCAGACTATATGGAAGACTATGGCTTGGTTGCGCGGAACGGAGAATAGCTTTGCTCAGTCAGGCGTCGACAGCAACGCGAGCCTCTGCAGAATTAGTGCTCGTGGAAGGAGAGGACGGCTCTGGTTGTGAGGGCTTCGTGCCTGCGATTTCCGTTGGTGGAGTCATCTTCTGCATCTCGTTTACATGATGCACAAGGCGACGTCCTGAATGACGGAACTCAGCCGCGAACTGCTGCCAACTGGACGCACTCTGCGTTTTCGAAAGTTGCTTGGACGCGGTAAGAACTTTTTCCATCCAGGAAAAAATTGCACCGGATGCGGCAGGTGATAAACCTTGAGGTTCCTCCCCCCCCCCTTCTGAAGCCCCCGAAACTGGCAGAGTTTGCCTTGCGCGGAGACCCGTTGGTTCTCGAAGGAGGATAAGTTTGCCATCGTTTGCAAGTGGCATTGAACTCAGGGAATATTCACGCCCCTTGGAGTCAAATACCTTTGAAGGATACGGTGCCTCACCAAGGAACCGCCGAACGTTGGAAAAGATACCAATCGAGTTGTCTGGTGCGTATTGCCCAATATCATCCAAACCCACGATCGAACGGGCGGAACTGTTCATCAACATGACGCCGTCGTGCGCGTCGAGTGCAATGACTGCTGCATCAATGTTGGCAAGGACACTATCAAGGACATGCCGGCGCGCTGCATGCGCAATCGCATACCGGATCGATCGTTCCAAAATCTCCGAATTCAGGGAACCTTTTACGAGATAGTCGGATGCGCCTGCCTGCTGTGCTGCAACATCAACTTCGCGACTTCTCACGCCCGTTAACAGGATTGCCGGACAATCAATGTTTCGCGCCCGCATCATCCGGATGAATTCGAGACCCGTTCCCGTATCAATCCGGTAGTCCACCAATGTTACGTCGAATGGTTGTGAGGAGATGGTTTTCAAACCGTCAACGTAGTTTGCAACCCAGGTAATGTTGTACTGCTGGCCTGAAATACCTTCCAGATACTCCTGCGTGAACAGGTAGTCATCCTCGTCATCCTCGACGAGCAACAGATTTATGACCTGGGTTGCGCTGGACATGTCTACGGTACAATCAGTTTCGAATTCAGGCTACAGCCATTTCACGAACGGGTGGCAACTGGACAATTTCAATCCAGTAGTGATTCAAGGTCCTGACGACATCGACCAGTCCGTCGAATGAAACCGGCTTCGAGATGAACGAACTCACGCCCAGATCGTACGTCTTCAGGATATCTTCATCGGCTTTCGATGTGGTGAGGACCACCACAGGAATACGCCGAAGTCGCGGATCCTGCTTAATAAGCGAGAGGGCTTCGCGACCATCCATGCGCGGCATATTCAGGTCCAGCAGGATCAATCCCGGTAGGTCGTAGGATGCACGGTCAGAGAATTTACCCCGGCAATTCAACCGATCCATTAACTCTTCACCGTTCTCAACAAACGTGATTGGGTTGCGCAGGCGGCTCTCAACGAACGCATCTTCGATAAGCATCCGATCATCGATATCATCGTCTGCAATTACGATTTCCAACATGCTGTTATCTTTCATTATTTCTCTCCCCCAACAAGAGACTCTGTTTCTGGTTGCTTGATAGGTACGACAAGTGAGAACAGTGATCCGACTCCTGGTTCGCTGATCGCAGATATTTTCCCGTTGTGACGGTCAACAATTCGGCGGCATGTCGCCAATCCAATACCAGTTCCGGCGAATTCGGACCGACCGTGCAGACGCTGAAACACTTCAAAAATGCGTTCCGCGTGCTGTTGCTGGAAACCAATGCCGTTGTCTGTGAATTGAAGATGACACATGCCATCATCTGTCAGTTCGTGATGTATCTCAACGATCGGTGGACGTTCCGGATCGGAATACTTGATCGAATTCGACAGCAGGTTCTGGAACAATTGGCGCATCTGCATGGGATCCGCCTGGACGACTGGTAATGAACCGATATCGATGCGGCCCGACTTTTCCGCAATCGTTTCTTCGAGATCGTTGACCACGTCATGGGCAATCTGGGCAAGGTCGGTCTGACTCGTGATGGGCTCTTGCGTACCGACGCGCGAATAAGACAACAGGTCGTTGATCAACTGCCGCATTCGGCCAGAGGCATTCATCATTCGATCTGTGTAAAGGCGACCATTGTCATCCAGCTGATCACCACAGCGTGTGATAAGCCGGTCGCCGAAAGCCTCAATCTTGCGAAGCGGCTCCTGCAGGTCATGCGATGCGACGTAAGCAAACTGTTGAAGCTCCGCGTTGGCACGCTCCAGCCGTTCAGCGTGTTGCTGAAGAATTTTTTCCTGCTGTTTCACCTCATTGATGTTGGTAAACAACATGACTGTCCCACCATCATCAGTTCGTTTTTCACCAATCAACAGCCAATGATCTTCGGATGCCTGCCGCTCAACAGAGGTGTAACGCATTTCGTTATGACGCCGCATACGTTCGTTGAAACGTTCTTCCAGCTCTGCTTCCGTCTTGGCTCCGTCAATTCCTAAGGACAGCTCTGCGCGAAGAATACTCTGGTACGTGGCTCCTTCATGTGCCGCAGCCGCATACCCCGGCAATACTTTGTCAAAATGCTTGTTTCTGAGAACGAGTTTTTCGTCAGCGTCAAACAACATGAATCCTTGAGGCAGGCTGTCGATGATTGATTGCCGCGTTCTAGCTTCTGTTTCTGTTGCAGCCATCTCGGCAAGTTTCATACGAGTGGCATCAAGAATTACGCCCGTCCATAGAACGGATCCGTCCGCTTCGCGCTCCGGACGGGCGATTGCATGCGTATATTTGCGTTCGCCTGATGGCATCACAATAGAGGCTTCGACATCCCATGTCGTCATCGTGCGGGATGCTTCAAGGAGCCGTTTGCGGAATGTGTCACCGTATTCCGGCGCGTAGTTCGCAAACAATGCACTTGGATTGGTAAGAATTTCATGTGCGCTGACGCCGAACAATTCCTCGGCTGTTTCGCTGATGTATGTATAGCGAATATCGCCATCCGGTCGTACACGTCGCTGGTATACGACACCAGGGATGGTTGAGGCGAGCTTGCTGAAACGTTCGTTCGCCGATGCAATCGCACGGTCCTGCATGATAGAATGCAACACCATTTGAATGTGCGGACCCACAGACCGCATCGCCAGCCTGTCTTCCGAATTCGGTGTTCTCTCTTCATTGAAGAGAAAAACAATTCGCCCGCCGCTCGTTGAGAGGTTGGCTCCCTGAATATTGGGGATTGCTTCGGCCCAAAACCAGGAAAACGGTTTCTCATAGGTGAGCGCATCGGGCTGAACCGGTCCATCGCATCCTTCGATGGACCTCAGCGCGCCGAGGCGTCGGGCCAATTCAACAGGCACACTCTCCGAACGTAACAATTGAGCGAGTTTGGTGGGGCGACCAACATGGTCGTCCATCGTCACAGCGGTCTGCAAATCACTGCGGTCAAGTGCAATGATCAAACCGTCTGCTGCGAACGCCTGACGTACCTTTTCGATAATTGCTGTCAACGACATCTCAGCGCCGTCCGCCTGCATCACGTGCGACAACAGGCTTTGTTGCAAGGTCAGAAGGCGCGTCAGGCGGGCGCGTTCGTGATAGGCTTGCAGAGCCTTGTTCTCAAACCCGCCATCGGTATCATTGTTGTAGGCAACACTCATTATGACGAGGCCCCCGTGCCCCTCCGGCGATGCCGGATAAAAATTATTCCAGTCTTGCGCTGCGGTGGATCTTTATTGCCCTCCGTCAGCGCGTGCACCTAATGTCCCCACTATGGGACTGTCTGACCGTCACCCGCCTTGATTGAAGGCATTTTTCTCAGGATGCCGTACGATCTTGCCTTCGTAGTCGTAGATGAAGCCAGCACCTTCGATGAAGCTAAATGGCATCTTCAAACCAATTTCACGTACTTTACGGAAGTTAATCGCAATATCAGGAGGAGAAACAACGCCAACCTCCAGATTACCAACGCGAACCTCCTGTTTCAGAACGCGGATGCCGTAGAGAGCTGCGAGATGTGCGTTACTGTCAAAGCTGATCCCGATTGAAAGTGCTGCGCTTGCGTCGCCAGCTTTTACCACTTCCGGTACGACGCTCATGACAGGAACACGATCGGAATGCTGATTGATCGTATCTATTTCACGAAAAACCGATGTGCTGCCTGTAATCCAGAAAACGCTCCGCTCCAGGTTGATGTCGTTCTTGCGCATGGTCGAAACTCCATTCCGTACCAGCTTCGCCAGTTCGGAGCGCGCCTCTTCGGTTTTCTTGACTTCGAGACGCAGCACGCGAATACCTTTGGAACGTGCTGTAGCAGCCATTGGACGTGCCTGGGTTTCCATCGCACTCACGTTGTTGGAGTCGACAAGAATGGCCAGGTTCGTGAGGTTTGGTTTTAGCTCAAGCAGGTAGGCCATTTGAGCTTCGACCGGCATATTCAATGATGTGAAAGCGAAGTTTGTGTCCGTGCCACGATCGTAGTCTGAAGTCTGACCAAGAATGACAGGGTCTTTCGATGTCACAGAAATAACTGGAATCTTGCCACCCTTGTAGTTTTTCCAAAGCCATGCTGTGGATTGCGAACCCATGGCATAGATAAGGTCTGCGTTTTCTCGCTCGGCCAATCTGATTGCTTCCTGGCCTTTTTCGTCCTTGCGCTGGAAATTGACGACAATGACTTCAGCCTGAATGTCGCGTTCAGCGAACATGTTCAAGATCGTGCTGATTGCAATATCGTAAGCTGACGAAGGTCGCGGATAAAGAACCATGACCCTGTAGCGCGGTTCAACCTTCACTCCTTCTGGAGTTTCATTTCCCCGCATCCGGATCACGACCTTGTTCACGTCATTATCCACGCCGGAAATCCACCAGCGCTGGTTTACACTTTCGCGATAGCGGAACCACGACGCGTAGGCAGGTTTGCTCTCAGTTTCAACCGTCAGCGCAGCGGTTTGAACAGCTGAAGGTGGCGGAGTTACCAAAATTTTCTGTGGAGCTGCAGCGCTTGCAACCGGAGAGCTTGGTGTTGCGTCATTTGCTGTTGCATGCGTTGTAACGAACGATACCACCGCAAGTGTCATGGCGCTGTATATTGCGTTTTTTGCTATGGCTGAGTTCAGTTTTCTGATCTGGTGCATCGTTTCACCTCATACTTTCCATGACGTCCAAAATTCAATGGACGTAATAATTGTCCGTTCGCCATCATACGTAACGGGCTAACCGATCCGTCCCAGAACTTCATCCCCGGTCTCGGTTGAGCCCTTGTCCTTGTGGGATTCCCTGCTGTCTGCCGTCAAGATGAAGACAAGTCCAAAGAGAACGATCACAATGCCAACGACGCCGATTGCGCTCCAGTCGAAGTTTGTCCAGATGAGCAACTGGCCAACAATGACCGGACCGGCGACATGGCCGATACGTTCAAGGAAGCGGTATGTTGCTGTCGCTGTACTCTGGCCAATACGTTCTGCAAGGTCTGAGTCGGCAATGAACGTGACAACAGGTGCGTTGATGAACCCGTGGGCGATGCCCAGTAGTGCGACACCCAGAACAAGAAGTGCCGTAGGCAGATAACTTGCCGAGCTCGCGCTCACCGTGATGCCCCCGCTCGCGCCTATGAAGGCGAGACCGATTCCGCTGAGCAGTGCCCCCTGGAAGAGAACGTTGCGTGCGTTACCCACGTTGTCGACATGAGAGGAAATAATACCACTCGCCAGAACAACGCTGATTGCATAGATCATGATGATCTGCCCGATGTCTTCTTGCGGATAGCCACTGCGTGCGAGCAGAAGCGGCAACGCAAAAGTCATGACACCCGTCAGAACTGCTTTCGCCGGGACACCGATGGTGATCATCGTGTTCATGAAGTTGAAGTTGCGAATGGCCTGTCCAACACTGACCATGAGGCCTTGAGCTGGAACGGTCGATGCCTTTGCCATGGCCTCCGCAGTTACTGTAGGAACAGCGCAGAAGGCGTAGAGCGATGCAAGCAAGCCGATTGCTGCAGCCAGCATGAAGACACCTTCCGGTCCCATGTAGCTCACAAGTAGCGAACCAACAGCCATGCCCGAGATCATGCCACCCTGGAAACCATAGACAATGATACCAGCTGCCTGGGTTTTCTTTCCTGGAGGCGCTACAGCCAGAAGATAGGATTGCACCCCGATGAAGAGCATGCCCTGGCCAACACCCGAAAGGCATCTTGCTGCAAGAATCATCCAGAAACTCGGGTAGAATGCGAGCAACAGCAAGCCAGCACCGGCAAGGATAAGCCCTGTTGACATCAACATCTTGGGGCCAATTCGTTGCGCGACGTATCCTGCAGGAATCAGGGTCACTGCAAAGAAGAAGTAAAAACCGACAAACGGCATTGACGCATAACTGGCAGACACGCCTGCTGCTTCAACGGCCGCCTGAACGAACTGCGGCAAGAACGCATATGTCAAATGTTCCAGCAGAACACCGAGGAAAAATACTGGCTTGAGGTGATCCAACATCCACTCACCCAAGCCAGACGGATTTCCATCCTTGGATGCCGCATTCTCGTCCTCTTTCGACATGGGGCGACGAACTGCACCGCCAAGCTGGAAAAACAGACTGGCGAGAAATGCTGACGCAATAAACAGTGCCGCAAAGTTTTTCACACTTCGTGCAATTTGCTCCAGCACGACACCGCCAGGAAGTTCAACTGCGACCTGTACATCACGGTCACTGTTCTTGGACTTCAATTCAACAACATACTCGTAGTGGTCAGCGGAACGTTCCCACTGTTCGCCCACACGGGTGCGGTCAGTATGAATGGCGATGCGTCCATCGACAGTCAACGCAGCTGCGCTGATGTCAGGGTTCACTTTCAGGTACTCGCCGAATGTCCGGTCAAGTCCTTTGATCTCATTGATGTTGATATTGAATGCAACAACGTCACTTAACCGCTGCCCAAGAGAGCCAGCGAGTGCACGCGCCTTCGCCTGCGCGCCATCCGAATAAAGGGCGATCAATGTGGCGATGACAGCTGCTGATGCAGTCAGGAACACAATGCCAAAGCTGATTTGTGCCCAAGGAACCCTGCTGCGTGCCATCGATGGACCAAAAAAGGCAATCAGAACGGCGAACAGCAAGGCCGGGATAAGCGATACATAGAACAAAGGTTCGAATGCGTCGCGAACACGGTCGGTAACAACCGTTTCAGACATTGTAATTCCGAGAAATCCGACGACTTCAAACTTGTTTCGCAGTGGTACAACAATCCGATATTGCCCGTTACTGCGCACAAGGTTATATTTTTTCCTCTGCGCTGCTGTGCTGCCAGCCGCGCCCACATCCTGCGCAGATCGTGTCGCAAGATTGAACTCGCTCATGCCAAGCGGTCCAGGCAGATCGCGTGCGATTCGTGCGTCGCCTGCAGAGAAAACCGTTTCCCCCTTTGGATCATAAACAATCAAGGTGCCGACTGTCGGATCAGAGGAAAAAATTGGATCAGTGAGAGTTTTGAACCCTACGAACTGCTTCAGTGCCAACCCCGAACGTAGCGGAGTCTGCATCGAGTTTTGCACAACCAGGAGTTGTCCATGAAGTTTATCCCCCTGGAAGCCCTCGTATGTCCGCTTCGCTTCGCCAAAAGCAACATAGATAAGGAGGAGGAGAGAAACGAAGAGAACCACAAACATTGTAGTCGCATCGTTCAGCCGCCGGCCAATCGAGTAGGTGTTGTCGCTCATGTCCAGACCCCGGAGTAATCTATTCGTATTCCATCAAATTACGCCATTAACCTTCACAATGGGTTAAGAGATTAATTAGCGGATTTGCACTCCCTCGGCGCTTGCTGAAGAGGACGTCGATGCGATCTGCAAGGAGCGAAAAAATCAAATCGTCGTACGACATGCCCGCATTCAGAAGTCCTTCAACGATAAGGCTCGTGACGCCATCTTGCTGCGGAGCCTTCAGATCCGGCTTTGGATTCGCTTCGAGAATGTAAAGCCTTCCCTTTTCATCCGCACGAACATCCAAACGAATCAACGTCTCCAGGTCGAGTTGCTGGAAGGTCATTTGAGCCAGATGATCCAGTTCTGCAATAACATCTGATTCTTTTTCAGGGTCCATTGCGCGGACACGATCACCGGTTATGGGTTTTTGATCCATGGACGTGAAGATGCGCTCATCGTCAGCTAATACACGCTCTACGTGTGCGAACGTGAATGGACGATCCAGACGGTCCAATGCGCCATCTCGCATGATTGTTGGGCCACAGATCGCGACGCAATATTCCTTGCCGCCAAGATATTGCTCAATCAGGACATGGTTTTCAGTCTTCTCGAACACCGCTGCCGCAAGTTGTTCCACACAATAATGATCCGGTGCGAACTCGACGTTGAGAGAGGCGCGTCCCGATACCGGTTTGACAATGAACGGACCTTCGTAACTTTCAAACACTTCGGAAAAATGGCTGTCTGGACCTGTGTTCAAGGGGCCTTGTGCACCATGCCACGTGATAAAGCGTGCCGTTGGCACCCCGGCACCTGCCAACTGGCGCTTGAATACATGCTTGCTATCCAGGATGCCGGCGGAGAGCGGCTCGTGTCCGACGTATGGGACGCCGAGCATTTCCAGTGTTGCGGCGGCATGTGACACGGCGCAGTACCCTTGCACACCGCCAGTGTTCAGCCAGGCCATTTCAATGCCGTGCTCGCGAAGACGTTCACCGAGATTCATGTCATCGGGAAGTAATACGACGTTCTGGCAACCTGCACGCTCAAGGCTATTCTTGATGTCGGCAGCAACCGTTTCGTAACTTTTCCAGGATCGTGGATTATGTGTTTGATAAATGACAGAACCTTCGCAGGTTTTATCTCCACCATAGATCACTGCGACGCGCATCTTGCTGATCAATCGCTGGACCTGGCCAAGCAGTTCGGATGATCGCGTACTACGTCGCGGGGTGAGGAAATCTTCCTTGACCTCACGTAAATGTTGAACAGTGGTCTTTGACTTCAAGCCCGAGTGTACTGGAGCCACATCTGCCATAGCAGACTCCAAAGGAAAATTCTTCATAACGCCCTCACGACAACACCTGTTATATTGGATGAGGAACTGCGCGACTTGTGTCACGTCTTGTTTATTGGCTACCCACCCGACTATGGCGGATAATGCGCTTTTGAGTTTAAGGAAGTGGGAAGTTAATTGGATATTTTTGTATTAATATCTGTATGGAAACGGTCGATTGATGCAGCATGACACCTTAATTGTAGATCTCGTCACAATTTATTTTCTCTTTGCGGGCAAAGCGCATCCGAACATCTCGAAAGCGCAATGGCGCTTGAGTGGTTCACATCACCTCATCAAGAGCCCGCGAAACGAGATCCGGAACCATTTTCCCCAACCTTCTTGCCTGATCCGGGTTTGACGCGTTCCCGTCTGCGGCGCGCCTGTTGACCCCCTCCAGAATAGCTGCCAGCCGGAAAAAGCTGAATGCCAGATAGAAGGACCAATCAGCCGGAGCCTCAATGCCAGTTCGTTGGCAGTATGCAGCGACGTAGTTATCTTCAGTTGGAATGCCGAGTGCGTTGCGGTCCACCCCCTCGAGCCCTGGCAACGGCGCATCAACTGGCATGCGCCACTGCATGCACTGATATGCAAGATCCGCAAACGGATGGCCCAGTGTGGCCAATTCCCAATCGAGAACGGCCATGACGTTGTGATCTGTATCCGAAAACAGCATGTTGTCGATGCGATAGTCGCCATGCACGAGGCTGACGCGCCCATCATCAGAGGGCGTGTTTCGGTCCAGCCAGGTCATCAATTCCTCGATACCCGGTTCATCGCGTGTTGCCGCAGCACGATACTGCCGTGACCACCGTTCCACCTGGCGTGCAAAATAGTTCCCTGATTTACCAAAATCTCCCAGGCCAACGCGCTCAACATCCACACTGTGTATGGCCGCGAGTACACTATTCATCCGGTCGTAGAGCCTGCCTCTTGTCGTGCTGTCGTCTCCGAGTTCTGGCACACGGGGATCCATATACGTGCGCCCCTCAACCAGCTGCATGACGTAGAATACTGATCCGATGATGGTCTCGTCTTCGCACAGGAGGCAAATTGGGGGAACGGGGACGACACTATCCTGCAACGCCTGCATGACACGGTATTCTCGTTCTACGGCATGGGCTGACTTCAACAGCGTGCCCGCAGGCTTACGCCTGAGAACATAACTCGCGTTGTCTGTATCAAGACGAAATGTTGGGTTCGACTGTCCAGTCGCAAATTTCGCAACCTGCATCGGTCCGCGAAAGCCTGGCAAATGCGATTCCAGATAAGGAGCAAGTTTATCAAGCTGGATCAGATCGGTTCCATCAGTCATGATGGGGCTCCGCTTGCTGTCGCACACAATGAAGACGGCCCATCTTCTCTTTCAGAGGTGCTCGCATGCTTGATCACGTCTCCATTACTGTTTCCACGCTCCCAGCCGTCGTGGGTTTCTATGATGCGATCATGGCTGCGCTTGGTCACCCTTGTGTTCGACGCGACGATGATGCGCTCGGCTATGGCATTCGCAACGATGCGACTGACGACAGCCATACATATATATCCGTTCTGGCAACAGGGAACGATATCGAAGCATCTTCAAGGCATTGGTGCTTTCGCGCAAGGAACCGCGCGGCGGTCGATATGTTTCACGCTGCCGGCCTGGCGCATGGCGGCATAAATGATGGTGCCCCCGGCATCCGAAAGGCCTATCATCCAGAGTATTACGCTGCATTCCTGCGTGATCCTGATGGAAATCGCATCGAAGCCGTTTGCCACAAGGCCATTTGAACCGATGCTTGCATGCACCACGCTTGCATATACGCCTGCTTTCTATGGCTTGGTACCCGTTTGCTGATTGTTGGAATTTTACCGTTCATGCAAGCGATCAGAAAGGTGGATTTGGCAGTAAGGGCGATTTGTATCACACTTGCGAAGCCGGTCCTCGGCACATCATGACGAAGCAATCCTGCCGGGGCGCCCCGATATTGCGTGAGGTAAACCATGTCCATCGAAGTTCAACCGATCACCCCTGCCCTTGGCGCAGATATCTATGGCGCTGACATCTCGCGAGATGACCACTTCGAGATTATTCGTCAGGCCTTCACGGATTACGCGGTCATCGCAATTCATGGCCTGAACCTGACACCGGATGATCACCTTGCCTTCGCGCGCCGCTGGGGAGAGATCAACGTGAACAGGTTCTTCAAACCGGTCGACACGCATCCACAAATTGCAACGGTTCTGAAAGAAGCGGACCAGACCTATGCGATCGGCGAGGACTGGCATACGGATCATTCCTACGATCAGGTTCCGGCAATGTGTTCCATTCTTCATGCCATCGAGACGCCGGATGTTGGCGGAGATACGGCATTTTCATCCATGAATGCGGCATACATGGCTCTCTCTGAAGGTTTTCGCGAATTCCTGGACGGCCTCAAGGCCTGGCACTCTTCGCGACATGCTTTTGGTGCAGTTGTGGCCGACAGTGAGGCGCATGAAACCGGACGGATCGCCAATGCCGACGCTGCCACGCAGGACGCATTACACCCCGTTGTGATCACGCATCCGCTCTCAGGCAAACGCTGTATTTATGTGAATAGCGATTTCACGACGCACTTTGATGGATGGTCACCCCAGGACTCCGCACCGCTTCTGCAGCAGCTCTACGATCATGGAGCACGTGCGGAATTCACGTGTCGAGTGCGCTGGAAGCCGGGCACTCTCGGGATGTGGGACAATCGTGCGACATGGCACAAGGCGATCAACGACTATCCGGGTCAGCGTCGTCTCATGCACCGCGTAACGGTTGAAGGCGTTCCCCTGGTATGACCAGGTTTGCCGGAGCACATTAGAGAATCTCCGTACCTTCGATCTCAACGTCAAAACCGGAGAGGCCGAAATATTGCCGCTCTGTCGTGGACAATACGCGGATGGATGTTATATCCAGATCCGTCAGGATTTGTGCTCCAAGGCCAACTTCACGCCATTGATCACGCCGGGCAGCATCGCTGGCCGCTCCCTCGCCTTCGGCCTGAACAACCACACCGGTTGCACCTTGTCGCAGATAGACGATGACGCCACTACCTTCATCCTTGATCCGCTGGAGTGACGCCGAGATCGCGCCGTCCTGTGCATTGAAGATATCGGAGACTGTATCTTCACGCTGGAACCTTGTCAGGACACCCCTGCCGTCGCCAGGTTCACCGAACACCATTGCGATGTGTTGTGCAGTATCAAACGTTGTTTCGTAAACGATGGCCCGACCCGGCCCAATTGATGTCTCAACAGTTTCATCCGAAACGCGCTTTACTAGCGTCTCCCGGCTCTGCCGCCATGCAATGAGGGCGTCTATCGAAATCAATTTGAGTTTGTGTTCGGCGGCGAACGACTGAAGCTGCTCGCCTTGCATGATCGAGCCATCATCGTTGACGATCTCGGAGATAAGGGAGACGGGATGCAAACCTGCGAGCCGGGACAAGTCAACGGCTGCTTCTGTATGTCCGGTTCGGATCAATACACCGCCATCACGCGCGATCAGGGGAAATATATGTCCGGGGCGGACGAATTCATCAGGAACGGAGGTCGGGTCAGCAAGCGCCCGAACTGTATTGGAGCGATCCTGCGCCGATATGCCGGTGGTCAGATCCTTGCGAACGTCGACCGACACCGTGAATGCCGTTGCGAGAGGCGCATCGTTCTCGCTGACCATCGGCCAGAGTTGCAGGCGACGTGCCTCGGCGTGGGGCATGGGCACGCACAACACTCCGCCTGTATGGCGCACCATAAAGCCGACCCATTCGGGTGTTGCGGCTTCGGCAGCCATGATCAGGTCGCCCTCGTTCTCACGATCCTCATCGTCAACCACGACGACCGGACGCCCTGCGGCGATCTCCGCGATTGCATCTTCTATGCTATCAAGTTTCAGTGTCATAAGCGGGTATGTGCGGGATGAAACACGGTTTGGCAAGTCGGCCTACAGTCTTGAAATCCATCCAATCTGTCGCAGTTAGGTTTTGCTTTTTTCGCTGGAACGCAGTATCGCGAAATAAGGTGTTTATGAAGTCGAGGATGACGTGGTTCGTATTGCGATGACCTTACGGTTCAAGGCTCTGCCGCAGGCATGGCTGGGGCTGGCTCGGATTTCCTGACAGGCGCATCACGTGTTGCGCCTCCCATTCCTTGCCGAACGCATGACAGTTTCTCCAAGCTGTCGGCCCGACCGAGACATGAGCCATGCCTTCACACCCAGAACCCGAAATCCGTAAAATCGTTCGATATGATGAAACGTCCCTGATCGAGGGCGGCAAGGCCGCACCCGTTCCGCTACGGCTGTTTGCTGCCGCTGCCGTCCTGACGAACCCATGGTCTGGACGTGGGTTTGTCGAAGATCTGAGCCCGGAAATCTACGCGTTCGGTCCCGTGCTCGGGAAACTGCTCACCGATGAAATGATCGCAATGGCCGGTTCTGGCGATGTTATCGAGGGTTATGGCAAGGCCGCCGTGGTTGGCACGGACGGCGAAGTTGAACACGCCTCCGGCCTGATCCATACGCTGCGATTCGGAAATACGTATCGCAAGGCCGTGGGTGCCAAGAGCTATCTCAGCTTCACCAACACGCGTGGTGGACCGAATGCACCGCTCCTCATTCCATTGATGCACAAGCACGATGCTGGAATGCGGTCGCACTACCTGACGATCCAGTTCGCAATTAACGACGCTCCGGCGCACGACGAAGTTGTTGTGGCACTTGGTGCATCCATCGGTGGACGACCGCACCACCGCATTGGCGACCGTTACAAGGACCTGGAGGAACTTGGGGGCACGGATGTCTGACCACATCCACGAGAACGGATTCGATTCAATCGGCACCCATTACACGCGCATTGGCCCGGCGGATGCGGCTGTTGTCGTGTTCATCCATGGCCTGGGAATGAACCAGGACTTCTGGCGACCTCAGATGATGGCCTTTGCCGGAACGTACCAGGTGGTGGTTTACGACATCATTGGTCATGGCGAGAGCCCGATGCCGGAAGACGATGTTGCAATGGATGATATGGTTGACCAACTGCATGGGCTTCTCCACGATCTTGGCATTGCGGCAGCACACATTGTCGGACATTCGATGGGAGCCTTGATTGCAACAGGGTTTGCGCTGGCGCATCCTGAACAGGCGCACTCTCTTGCTGCACTCAACGGGGTGTATGATCGTCCGGCGGATGTGCGACGCGCGGCAGAAGCCCGAGCCGCTGAAATTCAGTCCGGAAGCTCATCAACCGGGAACGAGACGACGTTCCAGCGCTGGTTCGGTGATGCACCGCATGACGATCAGGCGGACGCGATTGCGTGGATCAAGAGCAAGCTGGAAGATAACGATCCCACAGGATACGGATTGATCTACGCTCTTTTCTCCCGCAGCGACAATACGTATGTGGGCAAACTTGGCGATCTGACATGTCCGGCGCTTTTCCTGACGGGTGCCCTTGACCCGAACTCCACGCCTGCGATGTCTCAAGAGATGGCTGCCGCGACACCAAATGGACGTGCAATCAGTCTGGATGGCGAACGGCACATGATGAGCCTCGTATCCCCGGAACGCACAACCGAAGTTCTCGCCAGTTTCCTCCACGACACGCTCGGCGAAAGGGAATGCCCACATGAGTGATGTGAGAATTGATCCACGCGAATTGCGACACGCTCTCGGCGCGTTCGTGACTGGGGTGACCGTTGTCACGACCCGCGATACAGACGGAACACCTCGCGGTTTTACGGCTAATTCTTTTACCTCTGTGTCCCTTGATCCACCGCTTGTGCTTGTCTGCATCGCAAAATCCGCTGGCAGTTTTGACGTGTTCGAACGTGTTGACGGATATGCCGTCAATATTCTCGGTGAAGATCAGCGCGACGTCTCCGGCGTGTTCGCGACGGATACCCCGAACCGGTTTGAAAAAGTCATCTGGTCTGACGGGCCTGCGGGACATCCTGTTTTTGAAGGCACCGCAGCCTGGCTGGACTGCAGCATGCACGAGCGAGTCGAAGCCGGGGACCATGTCATTCTCATTGGTCGGGTCGAAGGCTTCCATGCCCATTCCGAAGCCCCGCTTGGATATTGCCGTGGCGCCTATGTCACCTTCGGACTTGAGCAGGATGCGGTTGCCGCCGGAGGACGTGACGCCCGCATTGGCGCGATCATCGAACATAACGAGGCCGTGCTCCTGATGGAGGGACCGGATGGCGGACCGGCATTACCTACAGGGCAGTGCCTTGGTGAAGCAAAAGATCCGCAATCACTCCATGGCGTTCTTGCGAAAACTGGTCTGAAGAGCGAGCTCGGTTTTCTCTTTGCAGTCTTTGAAGAGCAGGGCACGGGGCATCTGAACATCTTCTATCGGGGCACAATCGAGGAAGAGCCAGGATCGCTCAAGGGCGCGCGCTTCGTGCCATTCGACAAGATTGATGTCGATGCGCTCCGTTCTTCTGCCGATCGCTCCATGCTCAGGCGTTACATCGCAGAACGGACCGAGGCGCAATTCGGCATATACGTGGGGGATGAAAAATCCGGATATGTCCACCCGCTTGCGACGACAAAGGGGAACACATGAAATTCTCGATTTTTGCTCACATGGAGCGTTTAACGACCGATGTGCCGCACCAACAACTCTATGAAGAGTTTATCGAGCTTTGTGAAATGGCAGATGAGGCAGGGCTGCACGCCATCTGGACTGGCGAGCATCACGGTATGGATTTCACAATTGCACCAAACCCGTTCGTGAACATTGCTGATCTGGCACGACGGACGAAAAACATCCGCCTCGGCACTGCGACGATTGCTGCTCCCTTCTGGCACCCGATCAAGCTGGCCGGGGAAATTGCCATGACAGACATCATTTGCGATGGGCGGTTGGATGTCGGTATTGCGCGCGGTGCCTACACGTTTGAATATGAACGGATGTCACCGGGTCTTGATGCCTGGGAGGCCGGGCAGAAAATGCGTGAAATGATTCCTGCGCTGCGCGCGCTCTGGGATGGCGACTACACACACAACGGCGAGTTCTGGCAGTTCCCGAAAACCACCAGTTCGCCCAAGCCAGTGCAACAGCCGTATCCGCCCATATGGGTGGCGGCACGCGATCCGAATTCACATCAGTTCGCCGTGGATAATGGCTGCGATGTCCAGGTCACCCCTCTCTGGTTAGGTGACGAGGAGGTCGAAGCTCTTATCGGTAAGTTCAATGCAGCCTGTGCAGCGAACACAACCGTAGCGCGCCCGAAGATCATGTTGCTGCGGCATACGTGGGTGGGGGAGACAGAGGATGAACTGGATCGCATCACGAATGATGTGACGAAGTTCTTTTCCTACTTCGGTGCGTGGTTCAAGAACGAACGCAATATCTCGCAAGCCTGTATTGATCCGTTGTCGACGGAGGAGATTGCAGCAATGGACATGTATTCCCCCGAAAAAATGCGCGCGAACCATGTGATCGGAACACCCGGTGATGTGATTGACCGACTCAAGCAGGTCGAAGATCTGGGGTACGACGAATATGCGCTGTGGCTGGACGCTGGCATGACGTTCGAACATCGAAAGCGCAATCTGCAGCTCTTCATCGACAAGGTTTTGCCAGCGTTCGCGTGATGCATCACGTTTCAATGCGTAAGGGATAATAAAATGGCACTTCAGAAATTCCAACAATATATCGATGGCAAATTCGAAGACGCGACGGAGACGTTCGAGAGTCTTGATCCGGCGACGGAAGAGGCCTGGGCGGTGATGCCTGCCGCGAGCGAAGATGACGTAAACCGTGCCGTCGCCGCTGCGAAACGGATGCTGTATGCGCCAGCGTGGGCCGGCCTTACGCCCTCAGCCCGTGGCAAGCTGCTCTACAAGGTTGCAGATCTGGTTGCGAAACACGCGCAGGACCTCGCGACGCTGGAGACGGCTGATACCGGCAAGATCATTCGGGAAACGACGGCGCAGGTCGGTTATGCGGCTGAGTTCTTTCGCTACTACGCAGGCATGGCGGACAAGATCGAGGGCTCGCACCTGCCGATCGACAAGCCCGACATGGAAACCTACCTCCGTCGTGAACCCATCGGGGTTGTCGCCGCGGTGGTCCCATGGAACAGCCAGATTTTCCTCGCTGCCGTCAAGATGGGGCCTGCGCTGGCTGCCGGCTGTCCGGTGGTCTTGAAAGCGTCAGAGGACGGACCGGCTCCGTTGTTGCATCTGGCGAAGTTGTTTGACGAAGCGGGGTTCCCGGCAGGCGTGGTGAATGTCATCACCGGGTTTGGCGAGCCCTGCGGCCGGGCCTTGACCAGCCATCCCGATGTAGCACGTGTCGCATTTACTGGCGGACCCGAGACGGCGCGACGAGTGGTGGCAAATACCGCGAACAATCTGGCCTCCACAACGCTGGAGCTGGGCGGCAAGTCGCCCGTGCTCGCGTTCGACGATATCGACGTGGAGAGTGTGGCGAACAGTGTGGTTGCCGGCATCTTCGGCGCGACGGGGCAAAGCTGCGTCGCGGGTTCGCGGCTGATCGTGCAGCGCGGCGTGCGGGATCAACTGGTCGACGCGCTGACGCAAAAAGCGGAAGCCATCAAGATCGGTGCGCCGGACGACATGGCGACGGAGGTGGGACCACTCTGTACCGTGGCGCAACGCGACAAGATCGAACGTGTCGTTGCCGCAAGCCTGGAGAATGGCGGCGAGCTCGTGACCGGTGGCACGCGGCCG
>CALHAX010000126.1 GCA_937931785.1 uncultured Hyphomicrobiaceae bacterium
GCTTGATGCATCTAGAGGCCGGCGCAGGGCACGACCCGTGACTGTGCCCCTGTGGGACGTACTGATGCTGTCTTGGCAATGAGCCGGGTGTACGTTGAGACCAGTGCGTTGCTTCCGCGCTGTCACGCCGAAAGCCGCGGCAAGGGGCCGACCTGCAAGTGACGGAATTTTTCAGAGTCATGCGGGAGATTTGCGGAATTTGGTTGTGCATCGTGATGCACTGTTGGGCACTTGTTGCAACGGGTGCCCATTTCAACCAATTGATATTACTGCGCTTTATGAAATCTGATCGTTATCATAATCCGCGTGTCGGCAGCGAGCAGGTGCTCAATGATGGTGGGTTGTTACGTCGCGCAACTGCCACACATTGTTTCACACAAATCTTCATCCAAAACATCTTCGCCGCAATGAATACTTCAATGAATTCAATGGGATGGTTTGAAGAGATGCCACCATTTGAAGGACTTCCTCTCCGCCATCGACATCCTGCGCTGCCGCCTGCAGAGCCAAAGCGCACCGCATTGCGGTTGCATCAGCTCAGCAAAGACCGGGCCGTCCATCGTTGACCTGCGGCCCAAACCTCCCACGCGCAATCGTGAACGGACTGATTCCGATAAAGGGCTTGTCGCGGCACGTGAATGCCGCTCTTAGAGGCTTAGCAACGTGAGAGGACGCAAGCACATGAGTGATGCCACAGAATATACACCACCTGACGTCTGGCAATGGAACAGCGCAAACGGTGGCAAGTTTGCCAGCACAAATCGCCCCATCGCAGGCAGCACCCATGACAAGCTACTGTCCGTTGGCAAGCATCCGCTGCAGCTTTATTCCCTGGCGACGCCGAATGGCGTGAAAGTCACGATCATGCTGGAGGAACTTCTGGAGCGCGGTCACGCCGGCGCCGAATATGATGCATGGCTGATTCCGATTTCTGATGGAGATCAGTTTGGCAGCGGTTTTGTAGAGGCAAACCCCAACTCGAAGATTCCCGCTCTGATGGATCATACGTCAGGCACACCCATACGGGTTTTCGAGTCCGCGTCCATTCTGCTCCATCTGGCGGAAAAGTTCGGAGAATTTCTCCCCAAAGAAACCCGTCAACGCACAGAAGCTCTCAACTGGCTGTTCTGGCAAATGGGCAGTGCACCGTATCTCGGCGGCGGCTTTGGTCACTTTTATGCGTATGCGCCCGTGAAGATCGAATATGCGATCGATCGGTTTGCAATGGAAACCAAGCGGCAACTTGATGTCCTGGATCGCCACCTTGCAGACAACGCCTTCATGGCGGGCGAAGAGTATTCGATCGCCGACATGGCCATCTGGCCCTGGTACGGCGTGCTGACACAAGGACTGCTTTATGACGCGGGAACATTCTTGCAAGTCGAGGACTACAAGAACGTCGTCCGGTGGACCGCGGACATCGCAGCACGTCCGGCCGTCAAGCGTGGGCGCATGGTGAATCGGACATGGGGTGAACCGAGCGAGCAGCTCCATGAGCGCCACGACGCGAGCGATTTTGAATTCAAGACACAGGACAAGCTGGAGGGCTGATCATGTCGGCTCACAAGGGAACCGGTGCTGTGGTGTCAGTATGCCACCGCAGCGCCGGATCCACCGTCCACGGCGAGGCACTGCCCGGTCACCATTGCGGCGGCGGGAGCGCAAAAGAATAGTACGGCAGCTGCCATATCTTCGGGCTTGATCAACTGGCCGAGCGGTATGTCCGACGTCCGTTCTGCAACGATGGCGTCAATGGACCGACCGCTTTCGTCTGCCTCCTTGCGGAAGATCTGCATGATCCGTTCGGTTGCCGTGTAACCGGGATGGACGCAGTTCACGGTGATCTTGTGCTGCGCTGCATACCCGGCAAACTGTTTTGTGAAATTGGCGACACCTGCATTCACAACGCCATTCGTCATGCGCATCGGCGCAACGATCCGCGCTGTCATACCTCCGATGTTGACAATACGCCCCGCACCCTGTGCTGCGATATGGGGAAGTGCGAGACGTGCCAGCCGAATATAGGCCATCAGCTTCACATCGATATGGTAGCGAAACTGAGCGTCGCTCAACTGATCGAATGGCGCACTTTCGGACGTGACTGCGTTGTTGACGAGGATGTCGAGTTGGTGCGTTGCACCGATGACATCCGACATCAGGCGTTCAAGCTGATCGTTGTCACTCACATCGCATTGGAACGACCACGCCTCGGTGCCGCGGGCGCGGATCGCGGTCGTGGTGTCGTCCAGGCTCTCCTGCGTTCGGCCGCAGATGGCAACACGGGCCCCGTTCTCTGCCAGCATCAGCGCAATCGCGCGTCCGATGCCACGGCTTCCCCCAGTGACAAGCGCCACCTTGTTTTTCAAATCAATATTCATGGGTCACATTTCCTGCCTTGCGCATCATGGCGACATGCTATGACAGACTGCTCGTTGTCGACACGTTCGTGTGCGGCCAGACGTTTCTTTCATTTCGTAGCATGCACTCGAACTCGACATGACCTATCGACCGGAAATTGACGGACTGAGAACGATCGCAGTCGTTTCCGTTGTCCTGTATCATGCCGACCTTGCGGTGAGCGGCCAGAACGTGCTCGCCGGCGGATTTCTTGGCGTCGACATTTTCTTTGTGATTTCCGGATTTCTCATCACCGGATTGCTGGCCGCAGATCTGGAGCGTGGCACGTTCTCGCTTGGGCACTTCTATGAGCGCCGAGCCCGCCGCCTCCTGCCAGCGCTTCTGCTGGTCATGGCGGTTTCCACACCGTTCGCCTGGGCGATCATGACAACGAACGCGCTGATCGAGTATGCGCAATCGCTCCTCGCTGCACTTCTTTTCAGCTCGAATTTTTTCTTCTGGCTGCAGGACAGCTACACGGCAGAGCCAAGCCAACTCAAACCGTTTCTTCACACATGGAGCCTTGCGCTTGAAGAGCAATATTACATCGTTTTTCCAGTGGTGCTGCTCGTCGTATGGCGCTTCGCTCGACAGGCTTTGATCCCTGTCCTTGTGGGCATGGCGTTGCTCTCTCTTTGCATCGCCGCCTACCTGAGCACACGTAACACAGACGCAAATTTCTTCCTGATGCCGTCGCGCGCATGGGAGTTGCTGGTGGGGGCAATTCTGGCGCTGCAACTGGAGCCAATGCGGCGTGTGGTGCCAATAGCGGTGATGCGCATGCTCCCGGCGATGGGGCTTACGGCGATTGCTGTTCCCATGTGGTTCTATCACGATGCCATGCCGCATCCGTCCCTGTGGACTGTGCTCCCAGTGCTTGGCGTTGCGATGATTATTCTTGCCGCACACGAAAGAGAACCCGTCACGCGGCTGCTCTCCACGCGACCGATGGTCGGGATTGGGCTCATCTCGTATTCGTTCTATCTCTGGCATTTTCCCATTTTCGCTTTTGGTCGCATTCTCAATCATGACACTGAAACCCATATGGATCTTGGGATATGGATCGCGCTGTCTGCGGCATTGGCCTATCTCTCCTGGCGCTTCGTCGAGCAGCCATTCAGAGACCGCAAGCAGATGCCAGTCGCCCGTCTGATCGCAATTGTCGGAACCGCAAGTGTTGCGCTGGCAGGATACGCAGGTTTGATCGCGAGAGAGGTGATCGTGGACCGCTATGCCGCGATACCAGCGGGCCTGCACGACGATTTCAAAGCCTGGGCACCAGCCGGAGATCCGGATACCAAATGCGTCGACAGGGAGACGTTCCTTGATCCGTCAACGTGGTGCCGATTGGGCATCACGGGAGTGGGAGATGGTGTGGAAGGGTCGATGCAACCCGTTGATTTTCTCTTGATCGGGGACAGTCACGCTTTGGCATACGCATCATTCTTTGATGCGGCGGCGCGGAATGAAAATCGATTTGGTGCGCTGATATCGCGCTCTGGGTGTTCGCTCTTGCTCGATCTTGATCCGGGGCGAGGGGAGCCCTTGTCCGGCCAGTGCTTGCAATTGGCCGACAAGGTGCTGAACTATGCATCTGCACATAAAATCCGCGACGTCTACCTTGCGGTGCGCTGGAATTACTACACGTGCGGTGAGCCGGTTCCGAGCTGCGGATATACGCAGAATACGCGCTTCCGCGATGGTGCACGCGCCAAGGAAGAAGCGTCCCGGTTGGCCAACCTGAGGGAAGCGTTCGAGCACAGTTTCGCCCGTTACGTTGAAGAGGGCATCCGATTGCACGTCTTGCTGCAAGCCCCACATCAACCACGTAACGCGCGAGACATTTATTCAGATTTCTTCCAGGATCAGAAGGAGGCGACACTGGCGGCCTTGTCCGTCAAATATCGCCACCACATGCGGTTCACACAAAAGGTGCGCGCAATCGTGGAGGCTGCCGCACGCCGTCATGATACGGTCGCTATATTGGACCCGTCAGACGTAATTTGCTTGGATCGGAAAAGCTGTCCCGTGGGCACGCCACAAGCATCCTACTATCAGGACGACGATCATCTTTCACCTGGCGCAAACGAAGTGATGACACCCTGGGTTCAGAGACATCTTGCAAAGAGCGTCAATTAAAACGGCAGGCTGAACAACCAGTCTTAGCTCGTCGGAATATCGAGTTTTCGTGTCAGGTTCTCGAACTCACGGCGCAACTCCTGGTCTTTGAAAATCTGATCAAATCCCGGCGCTTCCAGTTTCTGGATAGCCTCGAACGAGGACGTGGCATCTTTGATCAGCGCCCGGAGCTGGAAACTGGCTTCAACGGTTTCATAGGTGTTGTCTGCGATCCGTAAATCGCGCACTGCCTTCAACCGCGCCTTCGCCAGTTGCTCGCGCTGCTGAAGCAGATATCCGCGATAGTATTGGGACACACGTTTCGCAAAACCTTGCGACCGCAAGTTGGCTTCCAGCGCACGTTTCTGGTCGTCCCTGTTTTTATCCTTCAGCAGGCGTTGCGTGTCCTTGCCGGCTCGAACAATATCTTTTTCGATCGCCTGCAGGCGTGGCATGTACTTGGTATCAATTTTCTTGATCAACGCGTCCTGAGCATGAACCAACATCGCAAACAATGCCGCGTGCATGGCGAAATATTTCCGTGCTGCTTCGGTATTGTCGCCCGTTGTCTGAACAATCTGCCCCAATTGCTCGTCAATCACCTTGGCGGCATTGAAGGTCGCAACAAGGCGTACGAGATCGCTTGAAAGAACACTGTCCAGCAACAAATCGAGTTGATCCGGCGACATGGTAATTCCGGACGTCGTGAGTGCACCGTGAATTTGCGTCTTCGCCTTGGAAATTTCCTCTTTGTTTCCAACGATGCGTTTCTCAAGATCGGTTATTTCTTCACCGAGGCTATCAACCGTATCAGCCAGAATGCCGGGAAGGAGAGAGTCCTTGGGTGCGGTCAGTTGTTTCTCACGCAGTTTCGTGATGTCGAGCTGCAAATTGCGAATGGTCTTGCGGCGCCCTTCAATTGTTTTTTGCATGTCGACGAGGGGCACATCCGTAACAATCTCCAGCGCAGAATCCAGCAATCCGCGAATTTTCGATTCCCGGTCTTCCTTCGTCTCAGCCCAAAGCGGCGTGACGAGGAAATCATCGCGCGACGGCAACTTGCGTGCGTCAGCGCGGTTCACTGCTGCATCTTCCAGAATCGTATCAATAGAATTCAGGAGCTGTCGTGCGCGCTCGTAATTTGGATCACCCTCGCGAGGATCAGGCGCAGGTTTGGCAGCGTTTTCAGCGGGTTTCGGCGAAGCAGGGGCTTCATCAGCGGACCACGCAGGGCCTGTTGGCAGCGCGACGGCCAGTGCGCCAGCCAGAACGACTGCTGATATAGTATATCTGTAATGCTGCAACATCTTACGATCACCTCCAGCCCTGTGACGGAAACATGGCGACGGATTGCGGCGTTTCAATGGGGAAAGCGCGTTGTTACAACCCATCCACAGGTGATTTTACACTATCACAGTTTGCCGGGACGCGCCTGCGATACCGACCGCCCGTATTAGAACAACACTTGGACAATGTCCGACCAATGCAAGTTTCAGATCAACCGGAGCCAGCGCATGATCCCCAACGATATCCCGTCTCTTAACTTCGGTCTTGGCGAAACGGCTGATATGTTGCGCGATACCGTACGCTCGTTCACGGCAGATGAGATAGCGCCGCGCGCGGCATCGATCGACGAGACGAACGAATTTCCGCGTGATTTGTGGCCCAAACTTGGGGCCCTCGGGTTGCATGGCATCACCGTGGAAGAAGAGTACGGTGGCTCCGGGCTGGGGTATCTTGAGCATTGCATCGCATTGGAAGAGCTCAGTCGCGGTTCTGCGTCTGTTGGATTGTCTTACGGTGCGCACTCCAACCTGTGCATCAACCAGATACGGCGATGCGGAACGGAGACGCAGAAGTCCACCTACCTGCCGAAACTGATATCGGGTGAACACGTCGGCGCGCTTGCTATGTCAGAGCCAGGCGCGGGGTCAGATGTTGTGTCCATGAAGTTGAAAGCCGAAAAGAAGGGCGATCAGTACATTCTGAACGGCAACAAGATGTGGATCACAAATGGGCCGGTTGCAGACACACTGGTCGTGTACGCCAAGACATCCCCGGATGCGGGCTCAAAAGGCATCACAGCTTTTTTGATCGAAAAGGGATTCGCCGGTTTCTCCACGGCGCAGAAACTGGACAAGCTCGGTATGCGCGGTTCCGATACGTGTGAACTGATCTTCGAGAACTGCGCTGTGCCGGAGGAAAATATTCTTGGAGAATTGGATGGTGGCGTACGTGTGCTCATGTCAGGGCTCGACTATGAGCGTGCGGTCCTGGCGGCAGGGCCAATCGGCATCATGCAGGCTTGCCTGGACGCCGTCGTCCCTTACATCCACGAGCGCAAACAGTTTGGCAAACCGATCGGTGAGTTCCAGCTCATCCAGGGCAAGGTCGCTGACATGTACACGTCAATGAATGCATCCCGAGCCTATGTATATGCTGTGGCGCAGTCTTGCGATCGAGGGGAGACGACGCGCAAGGATGCTGCTGGCGCGATCCTGTATGCCGCGGAAAAGGCCACGCAAATGACACTGGACGCCATCCAGATCTTTGGTGGCATGGGATACGTGAACGAAACCGGTATCGGGCGCCTGCTGAGGGATGCCAAACTCTATGAAATCGGTGCTGGAACGAGTGAAATTCGCCGCATGTTGATCGGCCGGGAATTGTTTTCGGAAACGGGCTGAAAGTGCTGTGGTTCGGTTGCTTTGCGATTTGTTAACCATAGCAAGAAGTCTCAGGGCGTGGCTAACGGAGTATTATCGCCAACACGATAGCAATTGGGTCATCGCTTTGTGTCGAGGTTCAGATGCCTTTCGTCGCTCACCCCCAACCGGCTGGCTCATCAAATGCTGGAAATGCCTGGTTCTCCCTGAACCGGGATTGGGCCATGCGTGCTGTCGTCAAATGCCTCGTATGCTTTGGCTTTGTAGCCGGACCGTTGATGATCGCGATTCTGATCGCACTACCGCTCGGAATTCTAGCTGCAGGAAAAGTTTACAGCGACCCGGTCGTTCAAAGTGTTGGAGCCGTCCTTCTCTGCCTTCATGGTCTGGCGATCTGCGCGCTTCTTCGTGCACGCGGAGAACAACGCACGGGTCGACAGCTTGTGGAATTATCATCAACCGGAACTCCTGAACTGTTTGCATTGATCGCATCTCTTGCAGAGCGGATTGGGCCCGCCCGGATTGATCGCGTTCTTATCGGAACAGAGCTGAATGCCTCGCTGGCTCAGACACCGGTTTGGTTTGGACTTGGTGGGCACAAATCCGAACTGACAATCGGTTTGCCGCTCCTGATGACGCTTGATGAACAGGAGCTTAGGGCTGTCATCGCCCATGAACTCGCGCACGCACGACAATCAGACGGCTCAGTACATGCTGAGCTTTATCGCGTACGCAGCCTGTGGCAACGCTTAAGCTCCGCCTGTGAAAACACGTCGTTTGTTGGTCGCGGATCACTGCGATGGTTTGCACGTGGTTATTTGCGCGTGCTGGAGCGCTACGCCGGATATGTCCTCCGCGCCGGAGAGTTTGCGGCGGACGCTGCTGCTGGCAACGCCACGAGCGCAGCGACGTTGTCGCGGGCACTTTTAAGAACACAGACGGCACGGAGTGAACTGGACCAACATTGGAGCACCTATTGGTTGTCAAATGTGACGCAGGCGAAACCAATGCGCGGACCGTGGCAGACGCTTTCGCAAACGCTCCAGGATACCGTCCCCACAGCAACCAAAAATCTATGGCCAAAGGTGCTGGCCGACGAGGTATCGGTATCGCCCTCGCATCCATCATTGCACGCACGGTTGGCACGTCTTGGACTGGTCTCGGATCAGGACGTATGCACTCTTGAATTGCAACAGCGGGAGGCTTGCGCGTTGCAGATCCTGGGCAAGGCCGGCGCAACGGTAATTTCTCATTTTGATCGGATATGGTGGCATCAAAATCGAGTTCGATGGGCGTCATTTCATGCGACCGTAGCGCACCAGAAAGCGCGGCTGGCCATTCTGGATGATGCGGCCGCCCGCGGAAAGTTGACGCTCGCGACTGCGATTGAGCGCGCCGCCCGTGCGGAATATCTTTTGGGTCACGACCCGGCGTTGGCGCGTTACAGATGGTGTATCGCGCAATTTCCGACGCACCCTCAAGCCCATGAGCGGTTGGGCGACTATATGCTTCGGTGCGGTGATCCGGCTGGGCAGGCGTTCGTGGATCACGCTCAGACGCTTTTTGCAGATCCCATGACAATCTCTCATACAACTGTTGCAGCATGAAAATATGAGAGCAGACGCGTCACCAATAGTGACGTTCAGCCCATCGCCCTCTACACTTCCCGATTGAGACGCAACGTTGGCACGAGCCACCGTTTCAACATGGGCAGTACGCATGACATCGGAAATTGAGCGCCACGTGATCGTGGTTGGAGCGGGGATAATTGGAGCGTCGATTGCTTGGCATGCGGCCCGTGCAGGCAACCGCGTCACAATTATCGACGCAGACGAGGTCGGCGGTGTCGCAACTCCGTGTTCGTTCGGTTGGGTCAACGCCACACATGGAAACCCGCGCGCTTATTTCGACCTTCGTATGGCGTCGATGAAGTCATGGCGAGCCCTGTCGAAAAAACATCCCGGCATTCCCTATCGCCAGAGTGGCACTGTTTATCTCCACTTTGAGGGACATGCTGGATCGCCGATTGATTTACCGGCTTTTGCAGACTCCCACTCCCGTTGGGGGTACGATATCGGTGTTGTGGGCGGTAATGCGTTGCGCGCCTACGCTCCCAATGTACGTGAACTCCCGGACGTTGGACTTTGGGCGCCCTGCGAGGGCGTGGCGGAGGGAAGCGAAACAGCACGCTTTCTGATCAAGGACTGCATCGCCCTTGGCGCAACGGTGATCGCAGGTGCGAAAGTGGAAAAACTGCTCTCCAAAGGTGGACGTGTGACCGGTGCGGAGACACGGCTTGGCCCGATCCTAGGAGATGAGGTGGTTGTCGCCGCCGGGGCCGCAACGCCAAACGTGATCCAGGATGTCGCCCCGCCAGTCCCCTTGGAGGCGCCACAGGGAATTTTGGTTCACACCAAACCTCACGCACCGCTGATCCCGCACATAACGTTGACGAAAGACCTGCACATTCGCCAGGCAACGGACGGTAGCATTCTTGCGGGATGGGATTTTGGAGGGGGCGACGGGCCGGATGAGGCATCGCAGGCGGCGGAGGCATTGCTCGACAAGATACGAGCAACATTTCACGGCGCAGAGGATGTCGAGCTGGCAGACGTTACAGTTGGATATCGACCGACGCCAAAAGACGGATTCCCCGTCGTTGGTCGACCGGGTGGAACGCCGGGGTTGATCGTCGCCGTGATGCATTCTGGAATTACCCTTGCGCCGATTGTCGGTGAAGCCGTTTCCGAATTCATCGAAACCGGAAAAATGTACGAACGCCTTCAGCCCTATGCCCCAGACCGTTTCGATGACGTATGACTCACGAAGAATACCGATTTGAAAATTGAATTTCGAAAACACCATGTGTTAGGTTTGCAATATTCTGTTGTGTTGAATGGGAGGCTATGATGCGTCTGATTATTGCACTGTTTGTTTTTGGGGTTTTCTTTTTCACTCATGAAGGCGGCGGCCTGCTTTCAACGGTGCCAGCACACGCCCAGAGCAAATCCTACGGTTGTTTCAAGATATCAAACGCAACAAGCGTACGTATCCGGAGGAAACCTTATCTTTGGTCCAAAACCCTGGCGTTCGCGCAACGAGGCCAGAAGGTTGTCAAAAATCGTCGGTTTTGTTCCATACGTGGAACCTGGTGCCGCGTTCGCAAAGGCAAGATTTCAGGCTGGGTCGGCAAGAAGTTCCTCAAAAAAACATCCTGCTGAAACGTGAAACTGCGACCGACGCTGCTCCCACGTTGCTCATAACGCCAACGTCTGGCCCTTGTCAGAAAGGGGGCACATGCGTCATGCAGGTGTGAACCCAGGGCAACAACAGGAGTAGGCGTATGGCGCAGGACATTTCGATCGGCGTGAAGGATTTCGTCGCGGCAGCAAAGAAAGAAATCGAGGAAGTCGAAACCGCGGACGCCATTGCGCTGCACGGATTAGACGATGTAGTGATCGTCGATATCCGCGATGTGCGCGAACGTCAGCGAGACGGATATATTCCGGGCAGCTTCCACTGCCCACGAGGCATGTTGGAATTCTGGATTGATCCGGCCAGCCCCTATCATAAAGAGGTTTTTGCTGGCGATAAGCGCTTCCTCTTTCATTGTGCATCGGACTGGCGCAGCGCGCTGGCCACGCAGCGCGCGCAGGAAATGGGCTTGCGTCCCGTCTCACATATCGTTGGCGGGTTCAACGCCTGGAAGAAGGCGGGCGGGCCGACGGAAGAAGGAAAACAATCCTGACTCCATCTGGACTTGCGGAAGGCTATAGCGCGTCTGCTTCTAATGGAATCATGACGCGACGATCCAAGTAGCTCCACTGTCGTCCCGGTGTCTCCGTTTAAGTCGGACACACCTTAGAACTTGCGGCGTCCTGCTATTCGTTGCTGCACGGCATATATTTTGCAATAACTCGTTTACCAAGACTTTCGCAGCTGCAGATTTCATTGTCGATCAAGCAGTCACAAGCCGTGGTTACAGAGCGTTGCGCTATCGTCTGACGTAACTTTCAGGTGTTTTCCAGCCGTTCGGCGGCATTGGGGTGCTTTCACAATGCAGATCAAGTCACGCAAAGCCATGCCAGTCCCACGTATCGGACTATGGATGGCGACGCTTGGCACATTGGTGCTTGCCGGGTGCCAGGAGAACATTGAGTTTACCCGCAAACCGGTAGAACGTGCCCAGTCCGAAACGCGGTCCGCCGCGATCTCGCCTATATTTGTTGTGTCGCGAACAGATGCCACGCCATGGATCCGCGAAATCGACAGTCGTCTGCCTGATCGTCTACTCGGCGTTGCGCTGAATCTGTCCCGAGCCGCCTGCGTGGACTCCAATGGTCGAAAACGATGTAATACGGCACGGGTGACCGGGGGGGTGGAGCGCGATGGTCCGGCGGTTCTGAAAGGAACAGCGAGCGGATTTTCAGTCCGCATTCCTGCGAAGTATTCATTTAAGGCGCGCGGTCGCGGTGCAGCGCGAAATGTTGAAACGCAAGCAACCGGACGCGTCGTCCTGACAGCGCCTTTCACGGTCAGTATCGATCAGAACTTGCAGCCGGATGTTCAGTTTGGTGGAACGGTGTCCATTGAAGGCGGAAAACAAATTCAGATACTGGAGCGCACACTTGACGTCGCAAAACCGTTGGCACGAAAGTTCCGTAACCGCTTTCGCTCCATGACGCGGGTCTTCGAGACATCATTCGACACGTCCCAGACAGCGGCAACTGTTGAAACCGCATGGAGGCATTTGCATTACCCCATACAACTGCGTCGTGAGCCGCCACTCTGGCTGCGTGGGGATCCCGAATCTGTGGCGTTTGGTGGCATAGGGGTTGTGGACGACACTCTGGAGCTACGTATTGCGATCCTTGGCAAGCTTGCCACCTTTACGTCGGAACGCCCGGTACCTTTGATCGCGCGGGAGGTCCCGGAGTTGGATTCGACACCGAGCGCGGTAACAGCGTCTCATCTCGTAATGCCCGTTGATCTCCCATACGCAGAAATTGCAAGTCGTATCAAAGCGACGTTCGACAAGGCAGGGCCCTTAAAGTCCCCGCATTCGACAAAGCCTGCGGGGTTTACGGTAACCAGAGTAACGCTCCATCCAGCGGATGGACGCATTGCCATGGCTGTGGCAATGGAAAGTGATATGGAAGGTAGCTGGCAGAAGCTTGCCGGAACAGCCTACGTCACGGCCACACCAACGCTAAAGCCCGGAAGCGGCGTACTTGGGTTGAAACTCGCTGAACTTACAGCCCCAAGGCCGTCTCCGGTTCTGTTCGAAGGGGGAAAATTCATCGTTCCGGAAAAACCACTGATTGCCGCGTTGCGGAGTGGGTTGAATATCAAGCTCAAGGAGCGGTTCGCAGCCGTTCTCGGAGATATCAACCGTGTAGCTGATACGCAGTTTGCAAAATCTTACCGCATACGTGGCCGGTTTGATGACCTCAGCGTCCACTCGATCGAGACGCACAAAACAGGACTTCGGATCAATCTCGATCTGATCGGCGCACTGTCGGTTTATCCCGGTACGCCCACAGTTGCCGCTGGCCTGGAACAAAGCCAACCCGTATCCGCAGCCCAGTAAGAAGACTGCGGAGCAGGCAGGCTTCAACCGATGGCGTGCCGCAATGTGTGAACGTTCGAGCGGGCTTCTGGTTTGCCTGAATGCTCAAGCCCAATCAATTGCGCGATCGCCAGCGTCATGTCCGATCGGTTCATCGTGTAGAAATGAAAATCCCGAACACCCTCGGCAATCAGATTATCAATCTGTTCCACCGCAAGTGAGATTGCGAACAGGCGCGTCATTTCGGCATCATTCGCGACATGCTTGAAACCTCGTGAAACATAACGTGGCATACGCGTTTTACAACGTCGCGCCATGCGCTGGGTTTGCGCGAAGTTCGTCACAGGCAGAATGCCGGCCACGAGTGGTTTGTCGATTCTGCGCTTGGCAAGTTTGTCACGCAGCCGCAGGAATGGTGCGTTCATGAAGAAAAACTGCGAGATAGCAGCATCCGCTCCGGCATCAAATTTCGCGAGGAGATTGTCGACATCGGCAGCCTTGCTCGGCGACGCGGGATGCGCGTCGGGATAGGCCGCGACAGAAATATGAAACGGATCATGAGCCGGTTCGTTCGCGCGGATACCACGTATGAGGCCAGCAGCGTTTTCATATCCGCCTACAATCGTGTCGTCGCTGTTTGGGATGAGGTCCCCCCGCAGAGCTACGATCCTCCGCACGCCCGTCTTCGCGTAACGCGCAACCACGGCATCCGTTTCTTCGCGCGTCTGTCCGATGGCGGTGAGATGTCCGGCCAACGGTGCATCGTGTCGCCGACGTACGCGTTCAAGCGTCGTGATCGTGCGATCGCGCGACGATCCGCCAGCCCCATAGGTGACGGATACAAACGATGGTTTGAGTGGCGCAAGCGCATCAAGCGTATGTGTCAGCTGGCGCTCCGCATCTTCTGAGCGGGCAGGAAAAATTTCGAACGAGATGTTGAGGTCACTTGGTGGTGTCATCGTGTTAATCTCCATGCATCGTGAATTCGGGGGTTAAATCGTATTGGCTTTACGTTTGCGCAGTGGTGTTGCGACAGGGCGTTCTGCCAGCCAGATAGACACGGTCAGGTTGCCGTCTTGTTCCGGTGCAAGGTCAACATGTTTGAGAAGCTTCAGACCCGCCGCGTCGAGCCAGCGTTTCATTTGGCCTTGCGACAATCCGAGCCGCGCATGGCTTTGCTCCGCGCGTAGATACTCAAGGTCGTGCGGGGCAAAATCGACAATCAGGATATATCCACCGGGGACGAGCAAACGGGCCGCTTCACCGAGCACACCGGCCGGATCGCTCAGGATGTGTAGTACTTGATGCAGCGTGACGAGATCGGCGCTGCCGTAAAATTCTGGGAGCCGTGAAATGTCTCCGCGCCGCACCTGACAGTGGCGCAATGCCGGTTGATCCAACTGGACACGGGCGTAGGCAAGCATGTCTGCATTCACATCGAACCCGATGGCGCGGCTGCAATGAGGGGCAAGCAACTCAAGTATGCGCCCTGTACCGGTGCCAAGGTCGATCAACTGGGAGAACGGTCCCGGTCCGGCAAACTCGGTCACGGCGGCTTCGACCTGAGTTTCATCAACGTGAAGATTGCGCAGCGTGTTCCAGTTCGCTGCCTCACGTGCAAAAAATAGTTGCGCCCGCTCGTGCCGTTCCTGCTTGATCAGTTCAAGCTGTGCCCGGTCGTGCTGGCGTTCTGGTAAACATGGAGCCAGCGCCTCAAGTGCGGTTCGTACGACCTTTATCATGCTGGCGTTTCCGCCAAGACGCAGAACGATCCAGCTGCCTTCTCTGTGTCGTTCGATCAGCTTGGCGTCCAAAAGGATCTTGATGTGTCGACTGACGCGGGGCTGGCTCTGCCCAAGCACGCGTGCGAGATCGCTGACGGTCAACTCCCCTTCGCTCAGCAGCAGCAGAACCCGCAAACGCGTCTCCTCGCCGGCTGCCCGAAGGGCATCAAGCACGTCAGCAAGAGAGGGCGTTTGGGAGGACTCTTGCGCATGCGCCGACGAGGATGGGGGGACGGCGGGAGTGGTTGCAGTTAATGACATAAGGATATCTTTATGTCATTATGTTGCGGGTGGCAAGGCATGAGTCACACAGTCTGTGAAAGTCACAGTCGTCAGAGCATTGCGATGTGGAATGGCGACTGAGCGAAGCCAAAGCGAGGGGACATGACGCTGTCGAAGCGACAGAGGTTCTTCCCTTCCGCCGTTTCCAACGTTCGGTCATGCGACTAATTCCGGGGGTGGCGACAACGGAACGGATACGACGCCAATTCAATGTTTGGCACTACCGGAAAAGCTTAAAATCCTTCCAGAACTATCTTGCCCCTGGCCGTGCCGCTTTCAATCATCGCATGCACCTTGCGCAGGTTCTCCGCGTTGATCGGCGACACGACATCCGTGACAGTCGTGCGAATGTGGCCGGCGTCCACGTCCGCTGCCACGTGCGCGAGTAATTTGTGCTGCTGGATCATGTCTGGGGTCTGAAACATCGCGCGGGCAAACATGAATTCCCAATGCAGGCTGGCGGCCTTGGTTTTCATACCGGCCATGTCCATTGGCAGGTCGGTCTGATCGATCGAAACGATGCGACCTTGCGGACGGATCAATTCGACAAATTCATCCCAGTGGCTCATGTCGTTGAAGACGGCGATATGATCGACATACTCGAAGCCCAGCGCGCGGACCTGTGGCACCATCGGTTCGCGGTGGTTTATCACATGGTCGGCACCGAGTTCTTTCACCCATGCAATGGTTTCCGGACGTGAGGCACTCGAGATCACGGTCAATCCAGCGCGCTTGGCCAACTGGATACCGATGGAGCCGACACCACCACTCCCCGCCACAATCAGGATGGTATCGCCTGTGTTTCCACCATCCCGATCAATCTCCAGACGATCGAAAAACGCTTCGTAGGCCGTGATGCTGGTCAGGGGCAGTGCAGCCGCCTGGGCAAAATCAAGCGACTTGGGTTTTGGCCCGACAATACGCTCGTCCACCAGATGAAATTCAGCATTGCAGCCGGGGCGCGTGATGTCGCCCGCGTACCAGACGTCGTCGCCGACCTTGAACAGCGTCACGTCAGGCCCGACAGCCTCGACCACGCCGCTCGCATCCCAACCCAACACCCGAGGTGGATTTTCCTGCACGTCGGCGCCTTTGGATCGGCGCACTTTGGTGTCGACCGGATTGACCGCAATGGCCTTCACGGCGACGAGAATGTCGCGTCCTTCCGGTGTTGGTTTCGGTGCATCAAAATCCACGAACGCCTTGGGATCATCCGAGGGCAGGTAGTGCGTCAGGCCAACAGCTTTCATTGGGCGTTCTCCAGAAGTCATGGTCTCTGGAGCCTCATAGCCTCTTTGAAGAACGGCGTCATGCCAATGAATGGTACCTGTCAGGCTATGATTTCAGCGTGTGCGCCAATCTCGATACAATGGCACGTTGCGCCTCGGGATCGGAGCCAGCCTCCGCAACCACGCCCATCATGTCGACGAGATCTTTGCGTTCCTGCGGTCCGCAACTCTGCAGGATCGTCGGGCGAACCTTTAGGAAGCAATTCTCTGGATCGGTGACATCGCGCACCAGCCATCGCGCGTGGGCCAACAATTCTGCCGCGAGATTATCGTCGACCTGGAAACGCTCCGTCATTTGCGCGGTGATCACCGCTTCTTCGCGCTCGGACAAGGAGCTGTCAGACTGCGCGAGCGCCACCATCATGGCTGCTGCTGCAACCCTTGCGTCATCAATGTCGCGCAGCGGATCGCCAAGTTTTTTCTGCCAGGCTTTGCGCCTCAGATGCTTCTGGATACCGCCTGCGGCGTCCATGGCACCTTGGCCGATGCCAGATTGCGAAATCAGATATATCCGATAGACGATCACGCTGATCACGGTCACGAACGTCAGAAGTCCTGCCAATACATGCATTTTGTTCTCTCCCTCTGTGACCGCGCAGTGGAACGGCGAGACGCAAATGCGCGAACGTGTGGTGCTTCTGTGCTATTGGTCGCAGCGTAAAACGAAACGGTTCACAGGAGATATCAACAATGTCTTTTGAAGAAGCGATCGCAACCCAGCCTGCGTGGATTCAGTATTGGGTGAATGCCATGGGACTGGTGTTCGTTGTATCAATCGTGGTGCTTTTGTTTTCTGCGTCGACGCGACGCGATGCCGTGGTCATGATTGCAACTCTTGCCGCAACCTTTGGGGCCATGATGTGGCTTTACGGTCAGGTCGGGTACGTGCGGTTGCTGGGCGTTGTGCATGTCGTGCTCTGGACACCGCTGGCGATCTATCTCTGGCGACGGCTGGCTGACGCAACCATCGGGACGCCATTCAGGCAGACAATCTGGCTGGTTCTCGCCGTCATCGTCGTGTCGTTGGCATTCGATTATGTGGATGTCGGGCGCTACGCCCTCGGAGAACGCGCAAGCATGATACCGAACGCCACGTGACGAGCGTGATGCAGCATTCTACAACGACAAGGAGAATCCTGACCCTGGCAGCGTGAGCATCATGTCCCAATTGACCACGAAGATTTCGCCGTCCGCGCCAGAAGCGCAGGCCAATGCCGAAGCCATGTCTGCGCTTGTCTCGGACCTTGAGCAAAAACGCGGCATCGCTGCGGCCGGAGGATCGGAGAAAGCCCGCGAACGCCACCTCGGTCGGGGTAAACTGCTCCCGCGCGAACGGGTCATGCAACTCATCGATGTCGGCGCACCGTTTCTTGAACTCTCCGGCCTTGCGGCGAACGGAATGTATGGCGGCGATATCCATGCCGCCGGCGTAATCACGGGGATTGGTCGCGTATCGGGGCAGCTTTGCATGATCGTGTGCAACGACGCGACCATCAAGGGTGGCACCTACTTTCCGATGACCGTGAAAAAGCACATCCGGGCGCAGGAAATTGCGAGGGAGAACAGGCTGCCGTGCATCTATCTGGTGGACTCTGGCGGCGCAAACCTGCCGCATCAGACAGAGGTGTTTCCGGATCGGGACCACTTTGGGCGTATTTTCTTCAACCAGGCAACGATGTCTGCGGAAGGGATCCCCCAGATTGCAGTTGTGATGGGCTCGTGTACGGCGGGCGGGGCGTATGTCCCCGCCATGTCGGACGAGAGTATCATCGTGCGAAACCAGGGCACGATCTTCCTTGGTGGCCCGCCGCTTGTTCAGGCCGCAACAGGAGAAAGAATATCAGCAGAAGATCTGGGCGGCGCAGACGTGCACGCACGCCAGTCTGGCGTTGTGGATCATTATGCGGAGAATGATGCGCACGCTCTTGAAATTGCACGACGCATCGTTTCGGGGCTGCAACCGCCGGAACGTGATGACACTGCCAGCGTCGCTCCTGTCGCCCCCGCGATTGATGCCGCAACGCTCGCAAGTGTGATCCCGCAAAACCTCTCGACCCAGTATGATGTGCGGGAAGTGATCGCACGTCTGGTGGATGGCTCGGAGTTCAACGAGTTCAAGGCGCTCTATGGCACGACCATCGTAACGGGGTTCGCGCACATCGAAGGAATGCGTGTGGGCATCATTGCCAACAACGGCATCCTGTATTCGGAGTCCGCTCGCAAGGCAGCGCACTTCATTGAACTGTGCTGCCAACGTCGCACGCCAATCTTGTTCCTGCAGAATATTGCGGGCTTCATGGTGGGACGGGACGCTGAGGCGGGAGGGATCGCACGCGATGGCGCAAAGATGGTTACGGCAGTGGCGTGCGCCAACGTCCCGAAGATTACCGTTGTCATCGGCGGGTCCTACGGTGCCGGCAACTATGCCATGTGCGGGCGCGCCTATGGACCGAGGTTTCTGTTCAGTTGGCCGAACACACGCATTTCTGTGATGGGGGGCGAGCAGGCCGCAAGTGTGCTTGCGACAGTCAAACGCAACAACATCGAAGCGTCGAGCGATAGCTGGTCCACGGAAGATGAAGCCGCTTTTCGCGATCCCATCGCTGCCCAGTTCGAGGCGGAAGGTCAACCGTACTACGCCACCGCTCGCTTATGGGACGACGGCATCATAGCACCACACGAGACGCGCCGCGTTGTTGGCCTGGCGCTCGGCATCGCCCTCAATCAACCGGTCTGCGATACCACGTTTGGTGTCTTCAGGATGTAACACCTGTGGGCATGAATTTTTTGTCGACTAACAGTTTTTCTCGAATGGTTAAGATGCATGTGGGTAACCTGCAGGAATCATTGCACCGTACGAATCCAAAGCGAGAAATTCCAATGCCATTCATCGGTCGCTGCGCACTTGCAGCATGCGTTGTCCTGTCGAGTATAACCTTTGCGACGGATCAGGCGCAGGCCCGCAAATATTGCCAGGGCGACAGACATTTGCATTACGGCAGTGGAACCGGAAAAAGCAAGAAAGCAGCGCGACGCTCAGCCATCGCAGCGTGGGCCGGGTTTACAGCATTCGAATATGGCAACGCCTATGCGAACTGGCGGCACTCCCGTTTCAAGAGAACCACATGCAGCCGTTCTGATGAGGGGTGGTCGTGTAAAGTGTCTTCCAACCCGTGCCGCGTAACACGATAGACGTCACGTAACAAACCGGTGTGTTTGTTAAGAGGATGTTAGGCATCGGAATCTAATTATGGCGCGCGTTTCAGCTTGTCATGATTGGGGTTGCGTTCGATGTATTATCGTAAGGTGTTTATGAGTGCGGCAACAGTATCTGCTCTGATCCTTTTCGCTCCAGCTGAAGCCAGTGCCAAACAGTGTCGGCCAGGTGGTCACCTCCATCACGGTGTCAGCGAAGGTATGCCGTCGAAGGAAGATGCACGTCGTAGCGCCATCGCATCCTGGGCGAGCTTCACCGATCTGGAATACGGACGCGGCTGGTCGAACTTCAAGAAAGCGCGCTACAAAACGGTATCATGCTTCAACAAGAAGGACGGTTGGGCGTGTAGTGTCGAAGCAAATCCATGCAAGAGTGGTCGTCGTCGTTCCGCGCGCAAATAGCCTACGGAGGGATGCGCCATTCGTAACGAATGGCGGATGATCTATTCGCCCCGCGGGAAGCGTTTGCTCTCCTCAAGAATGTTGAGGTCGAGGTGATTGCGCATGTAGCGTTCTGACGCTTTTTGCAGCGGTTGGAAATCCCAAGGGTAATATTCCCCGTTTCGAAGCGCTTCGTAGACGACCCATCGTCGGGCCTGACTCTCGCGCACGGCTGCATCAAACTGTGCCATATCCCAACGCGCGCGCACTTTTTCCATGAAGCTGGAAACCGTATCCGAATGTGCCGGATCATCTGCCAGATTGGTCAGCTCATCAGGGTCATCCGCAAGATTGAACAACTGTGGTGGATCCAGCTCGCAGTGATTGAATTTCCAATCGCCCTCGCGGATTGAGACAAGCGGTGCATACGAGCCTTCCGCCGCGTACTCCATGTATACTGGTAACGTCCGCTGTTCACCGTTTGCATAGGGGAGCAGTGACTCGCCGTCTGTCCATGGCGCAACCTCATCCAGGCTCACACCCGCGAGATCCGCAAGTGTCGGGGTTACATCCAGCAATGACGTGGCCGTCGAAATGGATCGCGGCTCAAGCCCTGGTGCGCTGATCATCAACGGCACACGTGACGACCCTTCGTAGAAACTCATCTTGAACCACAAACCGCGTTCGCCAAGCATGTCACCGTGATCAGAGCAGAACACAATGATGGTGTCCTCTGCCATACGACAATTCTTGAGAACCTCCATAATCTCCCCGATCTTGTGGTCGAGGTAGGAGATGTTGGCAAAGTACGCGCGTCGTGATCGGGTTACATCGTCAGAGGTGATATCGAAATTGCGCCAGTCGTTGGCATCAAAGATGCGCTTCGAATGCGCGTCATGATTATCGTACGGCATCGCATCGAGCGTGAGGCCAGGCACACCGCTTTCATAAAGGTCCCAGTATTTCCGCCGCGCAACGTACGGATCGTGCGGATGGGTGAAACTGACAGTCAGACAAAACGGCTTGTCGTCAGTCTCCCGCGCGAGTTTGTAGAGAGCAAGCTGGGCGTTGTACGCTACCTCGTCATCGTACTCCATCTGGTTGGAAATTTCGGCGACACCGGATCCCGTAACCGATCCCATGTTGTGATACCACCAGTCGATCCGCTCACCTGGTTTGCGATAATCAGGAGTCCAACCGAAGTCTGCAGGATAAATATCCGTCGTCAGGCGCTCCTCGAATCCGTGCATCTGATCCGGTCCCACAAAGTGCATTTTGCCTGAGAGGATTGTACGATAGCCAGCCCGCCGCAAATGGTGTGCGTAGGTTGGAATGTCTGAGGCGTACTCCGCGGCGTTGTCATAGACCCGGGTACGCGACGGCAATTGCCCGGCCATGAATGAAGCGCGTGAAGGGGCACAAAGGGGGCTGGCGCAGTATGTATTCTGGAACCTTACGGATTTCGCAGCAAGCGCCCGCAAGTTTGGTGTGTGCAGGAACTCTGCCGGACCGTCCGGGAAGAACGTTCCGTTCAACTGGTCGACCATGAAGATCAGAATATTGGGTTGCTTTGCCATCGTCGTTGGATCGCCCTGGATGAGATGAGCGGCGAATGAGCCGATCTCAAATCATATAGAGGGGCGTTGGTCCGTTGGTAGGCGGGAACGCGTCATCGAGTGTCGCAAGATCTTCATTGGTCAAAACGATATCCAGTGCGGCGAGGTTTGCATCGATACGTTCCGGACGGGAGGTTTTTGGAATGCTCACAACGCCGTCCAGTCGGATAGACCATGCCAACGCAATAGCTGCTGGCGTGACGCCATGCCGGTTAGCAATCTCGCCCAGTGTGGGATGATCGAGAATATCTCCCTGGCCAAGCGGAGAATACGCCATGAGCGGCATTGCATGGTTTTGACACCACGGCAGCAGGTCCCACTCCACGCCCCTGATTCCAAGATGATAAAGGACCTGGTTCGTGGCACAGGCCGCGCCGCCATCCAGACCATGGAGTTCTTCGATCAGGTCCACGTCAAAATTGCTTACGCCCCAATGGCGAATTTTTCCGCCGCCTATCAGGTCTTCGAAACCGGAAATTGTTTCATCCAGAGGCACACTGCCCGGCCAGTGTAGCAAATACATGTCGATCCGGTCGGTTCCAAGTCGTTTGAGACTGCGTTCGCACGCTGCGATCACGCCGTCGTACGATGCGTTGTGTGGGTAAACCTTGCTGACGATGAAGAGGTCGTTGCGACGACCGGAAATGGCCTCGCCAAGCACCTGTTCGGCCCCGCCCTCACCATACATTTCTGCCGTGTCGATGAGCTGGATCCCTGCATCAATGGCATGACGGATTGTCGAAATCTCGTCGTTGCGTGAGCCCGCATGTTCACCCATGCGCCAGGTTCCAAGTCCAAGCGCCGGAATACACTCGCCATCAGGCAAAGTCACAGTTTTCATGGTGCCGCACTTTCCTGTTCAATCCCACCGGCGTATCGGCGTAACGCCTCGACGCGATCATCCATCGACGGGTGCGTGGACAGCAGTCCTGTCACGCGTTCAGCAACGGGGTTTTCGATAAAGAACGCCTCCATGCGTGACGGCACATCGAATGTGGCGTTGCGCTCGATCTTGCGGAGAGCAGAGATCATCGCGTCGGGGTTCTTTGTCAATTCCACCGCGCCTGCATCGGCCAAGTATTCCCGTGACCGCGAAAGCGCAAGACGAATAAGGATGGAAATACCCCAGGTGACAAGGATGATGGCCACAGCAATAGCGATCGCAATGATCGCGCCCGCCGCGCCCGCACCATTGTCATTCTTGTTGCTTCGGTTGCTCGGATACCCCACGGTTGTCGGCTCCCACGGCCCAACAGAGCCTTCGCCTGGGCCAATCCCCGGATCTCCGTAGCGCCGTCGTTGCCCCGCAGGTGACCATCCGTAAGGGAAGTCCCAGCGGCGAATGAACATGTCGCCGAAAAACGCAAAAATTCCAGCAAATATAATGGCAATGACCATCAGTTGCGTGTCACGGTTTCGGATGTGGGTCAGCTCATGGGCAAGCACTGCCTCAAGCTCGGCCGGGTTCAGCGTCTCCAGGAGGCCGCGCGTAACGGATACGGTATAGTCGCTTTCTCGCAACCCGGATGCGTATGCGTTCAGTGCACGCGTTTCCATGATCTGCAATTTTGGCATTGTAATGCCGCGAGAGATGCAGAGGTTTTCAAGCGCGTTGTACAGTTCGGGCACGTCGCTCCGTTCAACGGACACAGCGCCTGTCGCGTAGTTCGTGAAACGGCGGTGGAACACATTCGCGATCGCGAACCAGACGGCAGCGGCCAGAATTCCAAAATACCATGTCCTGGCAAACTGATCGGCAGCACGCGCCCAGATGTCAGCGAAATAACCTCCATACAAGGCCTGTATGGCCAAGGCCCCTGAAAACATCAAAGCCATCAACAGCAGCACAAAACTGGCAAGCAACATCATCGAGCGAATACGGTTCGCTCGAATGTGGCTGTAAAGACCGTAAGCCTGGAACATGGGTCAGACTCTGTCTGCAGCAGGGCGCATCAGAATTTCACTTCGGGAGCACGTGAAACAACTTCGCGATCTGCGTCCTGAATTTTGAAGAAATCCTTATGCGGAAATCCGAGTGACGACGCGATCAACACGGTCGGAAATGTTTCGCGTGCGGTGTTATACTCCGCCACCACGTTATTGAAGAATCTGCGCGCTGCAGCAATCTTGCTTTCGATATCCGACAATTGCCGTTGCAGGTTCTGAAAACTCTCGTTGGCTTTGAGGTCCGGGTAGGCTTCCACAAGAACCATCAACCGATTGAGCGCTCCTGTGAGCATTCCTTCTGCGGATGCCTGCTCCGACGTGCCTTGAGCGTTCATTGCTCCGTTCCGCGCCTTGATCACGGCTTCGAAAGTATCCTTTTCATGCGCGGCATAACCTTTCACCGTTTCAACAAGATTGGGGATCAGATCATGCCGCATCGTGAGTTGCACGTCGATGTCCGCATAGGCTTGTCGCCAGCGTTGTCTTAATTCGACAAGCCCATTGTAGGCGCCAAGCAACCACATGGCGATGAGCGCAACAGCGCCGAGAATGATAAATCCGATGGTTGAGAGCATGGCAAGAATCTCCAGCGATGGCGTGAATACAGAATGCTGGACGTTTCTATACGGTACGCGAACGCGTTCCGCGACCGCCGATTTACGATGAGGTTATGCGCAGCGGAGGCGTTTGAGATCTCAGATCCGGCCTTGTTCTGCAGTTTCACCAAGTCGCAGATGAGAATACAGTCGGCGCTTGCGCAACATGGTTCGCTTGCTGTGGCCAGCTTGTTCAGCCTGGTGATAGGCGTCCAGATATCTGTTCTGAACCTCTCGGCAGGAGACCTTTGAGGTGAGGATCGCCCTCCGTGCAATCTCACCTGCGTTGCGTGTCTGCTTGGGGTTTTCTGCAGCGGTACGCATCGCAACGACAAGGGAATCCACATCCGAAGGCTCAACATACCATCCCGCCGAAGTATCTGTCCCCATTGTTTCGATCCAACCGGGTGTACGGCAGGCAATAAACGCACAACCCGATGCAGCAGCCTCAAGCAAGGAGCGCGGTATCCCCTCCTTGTATCGCGTCGGCAAGCACACGACGTCAGTTTTTCTGAAAAGCTCAGGCATTGCCTCCGCCTCAACCTCACCGAGGAACGTACAGTTTTGTTGTTGTTTCAATTCGTTCATCAATGTTGCTGACACAGAGTCAGGGTCATCTTGTTCGATAGCGCCGGCGATGAGGAAACGTGTGTTCGAGTTGTCACGGCCTACAATTTTTGCTGCTTCGAGGTATGAGAGAACACCTTTCGATTTCAGAAGTCGACCGGCAAAGAGGAATGTAATGGGCCCCGACCTTTTGGCCGTTGAAAACGCATCAAAGTCCACGCCTGTTCCATTGGTAACGATGATGTCGTCATCGCGCACTCGAGACATGGTCGTAAGTTCGTCCTTGTCGGACTCTGTTTCAACAGTCAGGAGTTGCGAGGTTCCCTTGAGCGGTCGATTTATGACGCCAAGAAACATGCTCCGTACGGCACGTTGAACTGCGGTTGCCTCCGGCAGAAATAACCGGCCGAGCCCCGTCAGCGAAAGGAGAAGGGCAGCAGGACGTGTTTTCCGGGAATGACAGGCAGCCGCAAGCTTGCCGAACAAGATGGGCTTCAACGTGAAGAGGTGCAGAACATCCGGACGTGTCTCACGGATGAGCCGGCATATGACAGGAAAGAGTGCAAGATCATTGAGCGGGCTGAATCGATAAGGGACGACCGCGCAAAGTCTCACTTCAATTCCGAGGTCTTCAAGCTGGCGTTTCTCGTGCTCGGATCCTGATCCTGCGAGCACAACATCGTAGCCTTCGTCGACCAGCCTTCTGAACAGATGAAGGCGGTGATGGATTGCGTACTTCAGAACATTCGTGACGATGAGGGCGCGCGTGCCGCGTTCAGTGGAATTGGTGAGGGTCTTGCTGCGCGGAATGGCATTTGACATGTGCTGGTCCAGCGTAAGGAACATTCTGAAAAGCATATACGATCATTGTGCGTACCTCTTGACGCGGTACGGTCATAGATCAACAGCAATTTGGCATTGCATAGAGTAATCTGTTTTGGCTGTGGCTGAAGTGCCAGCCTAAGGCATGGGTTTCCGACTCGATGAGTGACCAGGCGAGTGTGTTGAGAACATCAACTTTGTCAGGATATCCTTCGCAGCACTCAAGTTATTGCAGCATGTCATGTCGATATGCATGCCTTCGAACGCCTGCGATGTTGCGTTGCCACCTGGTTCATTGATGTAGATTGCATGCGCCAGGCCTGCGTTCTGGGCGGCTTCCAGATCCGATATACGATCGCCGATCATGATGGAGCGTGCCAGATCCAGATCGAGTGCATTCCGCGCCGTTATCAGCATGCCGGGGTTGGGCTTGCGATCCGGATGATTATCGATCCGGTAGGCCGACAACGATGCGTCGCGATGATAGGGGCAATGATAAACGCCCGATATCTCTGAACCGCGCAACCTGAACTGGTCGCACATCCAGGATGTCAATCTCTGAAAGTCGTGTTCCGTATAGTAGCCACGCCCGATTCCGGACTGATTGGTGACCACGACGATCGGCATACCCGCTCGTGTCGCGACGTCGGCGACATCGAAGATCCCGTCACAAAATACGAAGTCCTCCTTCGCGTGGACGTAGCCATCGTCCCGATTTATGACGCCATCTCTGTCAAGAAAGAGCGCGGGGCGTCCTGCCGTTGCGCTTACCACCCGCGACATTCTCCCTGTACGTTGCGCCAACCCTGATCATGTGTGCGCGTGATCACATGCGCAAATTTCATGGATAATGTGAGAACAGTGTGCTGAATAGGCGATATATACGGGTTTCCCTATTGCACATCCTTTGCATGACGTTAATACATCGCGCGATGCAAGCCTACCAGCGCTGAAACGTGATGTTGCGTCCTGATATCTCTGAATGTGCGCTCCCGGCGTTTGGCACCGAATATTTTTATTTATGTTCTGCGAAGGTCAGTCATGATGCAGGCGCTGCGCGAGACACTGGGACCAGGCCGCAAGGTCTGTTTTGTGTCGGGTAATTTCAATGTGCTGCATCCCGGACATCTGCGTCTGCTGCGGTTTGCCGCTGAAATTGGTGACGCCCTGAT
>CALHAX010000127.1 GCA_937931785.1 uncultured Hyphomicrobiaceae bacterium
ATGATGGCGAAACAAATGAGCAGAGTCACGCCAAGTAGCGAGAGATTCCCAATGCGCGTCTTTGCCTGCTCGGTCATGCGAAGTCTCCGTGCCGTTCACAGTTGCCTGATGGTGGGCAGCAAAACCCATGCCATGGATCAGGCAATATGGGAGCAAACCAAATATCACTAAAAGTTTATTGACGTTGGCGATGGCCAGACTGCAGAGCGGGCAAACAAAAAAGCCCGATGCAAATCTGCATCGGGCCGTTAACTGTGCTGAGGCGTGAATTTCTACCGCGCGTCTGATTTAAATGAAATCATGACGCAACAATCGAGATGGCTCCACTGGCATCCCGGTGTCTCCATTTCAGTCGGACACAGCCTAGAACGGGATCTCGTCGTCCAGTTCCTTCTCGAAATTCCCGCCGCCACCGCCGCCCTGGTTTCCACCAAAACCGCTACTGCCACCGCCGGTGTTGGCTGGCGCATAGTCGTTACCGCCGCCGCCGCCTCCACCGCCGCCATAGTTCGACTGTCCGCCGTCCTGCATGCCGCCACCTGCGGCACCATTGCGCCCGTCGAGCATGGTTAATGTGCCGCCGAAACCCTGCAGCACAACCTCAGTCGAGTAGCGGTCCTGACCCGCTTTGTCCTGCCACTTGCGCGTCTGCAGCGCGCCTTCGACGTATACTTTGGAGCCCTTCTTGAGATAATTCTCTGCCACGCGGCACAAGCCCTCGCCGAAGATCACCACACGATGCCATTCGGTTTTCTCACGTCGTTCCCCGGAACTCTTGTCGCGCCAGGACTCGCTGGTTGCGATGCTCAGGTTGGCGATTGGGCGACCATCCTGAGTCTGGCGGATTTCAGGGTCTTGCCCCAGATTGCCGACGAGAATGACCTTGTTCACTGATCCGGCCATGATGGCCTCCTTTTTTCCTGGCATGCGCCCGATCGGGCGATCCACACATCCTGCATGTGGTTTCGGTTACAAAAGCGGAGTGTTGCGATTGTTTCCCGATGATGCGCTGCCTGACGCTTGAAACTGGATGCAAGTCGTAGCTGAGACCGCGGCAGCCCGTCAGTCGTTGTCCACTGTTGTCCACAGTGGTGCACATATGTGTTCACTTTACGTTCTCAACATAGGTCTGATTCACCTGGCACTCAAGCGCATGTACAACACAAATATCACAGCAGTGTTGTCCTAGCCTTGCTGTCATTGCCATGTGTGGCTTCGACTCATTGCTGCTGCGTCACGTTCGTTTGGGTGCTCTGGCTCGTGTCGCGACTGTCCGGGGCAACGGCGTCACTCAGCGTGTTGTTACGCTCTTCTATGATGCCGGCGAGGGCGGTTTTCAGGTTTGCCGAGATGTTTTCGGCTGCGGGGCATTTCGGTTCAGTGACGTGGCGATAGATATCCGAAATGTCGCCACCAAAATTCGACGACATGGCCCGGGACATGACGCCATCCGCGACAGCACCTTCCTTCCAGCGCACCTGGCAAGCGAGAACCCCGAGAAATGTTGTGATATCTTTGCGGTAAGACGTTGAAAATTTTGCTCCTGCGTTCTTCAATTGGTTCCATGTCGTGTTTTCGATTGATTTGGACCACGCTGTCGATTTTTCCGGTGCCAGTAGTTTTGACAGTCGCTCCCGCGCAAGAAGGTAGGAAATGCCTTTTTCCGGCAGTGACTTGAGGACTGTACGCAGGACTTCGATGTCTGCTGGTGATGGTGCAGCGATCTGGAGTCCGTCTGTTCGTGCCAGTTGAAACACGAATGGGCTTGGCGGATTGGTTTGCCAGACTGTGGCATTGGAGATGTCGGTACCAAGCATGGATGCATTGTCGAGATTTGCGCCCTGAAGTTGAGCACCATTCATGTATGCGCCATCCAGCTCCGAGTTCGAGAGATCAGCAGCGAAGGCATTAACCCACGCCATATATGCGCCTTGCAGTTTGGCACTCGACAGGTTTGCACCATGCAGGTTCACGCCACCGAGATAAGCACCACGCAAGTTTGCACCGGGGAGTTCCGCCCCGTAGAGATTGACTTCATCGGTGAGTCTGGCGCGCCGCAGATCGGCGTTGGTCAGGTCTGCGGCTGAAAAATCTGTTGCCGAGAGATTTGCCGCGCGCATTGATGCACGCAGGAGAACGGCCTTTTCGAGGCTGGCGTTGGAGAGATCTGCCCGGTCAAGTTTGATGCCGGTCAAGTTGGCGTGGTTGAAACTGACACACTGTTTTGGCGAGCAGGTGAGATTGGCATTGCGCAGGTCAGTGCCGATGAGTGAAGCGCCTGTGAAGTCTGCTCCAGCCAGATCTGCATTATGAAGATCGCTGCGATCGAGTGTTGCATTGCGGAGGTTGCGATTGCGCAGAACCACGCTGAAATCGCCAGCAGCGTTCTTGTCATCCTTGACGATGTCAATGTCTGTCACAATCAGATTTCGAGAGAACAGGCCATCAAGAATTTCCTTCAGACTGTCGCGGCTTCGAGACAGAAACTCCGCGGCAGAAACAGCAATCGCCGGAGAGGTGGCGGCCTGAGCGGCACCAGACTGGTCTGCCGGTTTGGGACGCAGATTATCAAGGTATTCCCCCGGTATGGTCGCAACGAAAAACGATAGTATCAGTACGATTGCAAACAACGTTCCCGTCATGGCGAAGTTCACGGGATGGCGCCGTAGAGTGCGCAAGAAGGCCTGGATGAACGAGGCCTCCGTACGGCGCAGAAACACACCTACCGCCGCAAGGATGAGCATATCGAGACCGAGGACGATACGATGGACCCAGGTGATGAACGTGTCGTGGTAGGGGAGAAAAACAACCTGCGTGAACAGCATGATCAGAACTGGAAGCACAACCAGAGATATCCAGATCATGGCATGAAGGAATCCTCCGAGAAGCCAGCCACGATGCGGGCCTGCAAGTGCTTGTGTGAAAAAGTAGGAGTGCAGCTCGAGGCGCAGGGGATGCGTCGCCCGACGGGTTGGTTCCATGGCGCGGATCGAGCGATCGAATTCCAGGGTCTTGCGTGCGAGCATGACGTGCTGGATCAGCATCCCGAAATGGACGAACAAGAGAAGGATTGGTGCGAAAAGAATAAAGCGTGTCAGCTCGATTTCAACTTGAAGAATTGGCAGGTCAACTTTTGTGTTGAGAAGCAGATCGCGGTGCGTAATGCCAGCAACTGCAATCAGGATGAACGATGCGATTGCAAGGAAAAGGACCCAGCCACCACGTGCTGCGGCGCTGGATGCGTTTACGGCTTCAAGCAGGCTGTAGGGGTTGACCGGGATTTCCTGTACAGCAGAGCCACGTGGTGTGCCGGAGTCACCAAGGGCAACGGTCGACGGGGAACGTTGGTCCGCTGGGTCAACAAACGTCATGTCGTACTCTCCAAACCTGCCGTTGAAACTGGCGCGTGCCATGCAACGAAACGATACATCGCCCATGTTAACCCAGAGTAGGGGGGTGTGAATATCCGATAAAGTGCGCGTGAGCGTCGGCTGATCCACCAAGTGATGCCGGTCGGCCTCATATGCACGGGTGAGCGGGCCTGAAGTTGGTGCGTGCGGTGCGCAAAAAACTGATGTCTCAAGAGCTGGTTCGCACAAGACAAGCGCCCCACAGCGCGCTAGGGTGCCGATATACACGAGACGGGAGACGCAGACCCATGGCGGATACGACGGCGAAATCCGATGTACTTATGGCCAACGATGCATTCTATGATGCTGTTCGAGCTGGTGATTTTAATCGCCTGGATGCGCTTTGGGCCCGGACGCGGCCTGTCAGTGTATTTCATCCGGGTTGGACCGCGTTGCAGGGACGAGAAGATGTCATGGCATCCTGGGCCGAGATATTCGTCTCGGGAAACGCTCCTGATATCTGGCCGATCGACGAGCAAATCATCATGACTCCTCGAACAGCCATGGTTTACTGCACCGAGGTTGTTGGAGAGCAAAAACTGACTGCGACGAATGTCTTTGTGCGCGAAGGCGGTCGGTGGTGTCTCACGCAACACATGGCTCTCAGTTGAGCTTTGGAGTTCCCCCGGTTTGATGAACACTTTTTGAGTTATCGAAGAGAGTGTTTGCATGCCGATAACAAGGAACCCGTACCCTGCGGAATTCAGGGACCACATCATTGCGTTGGCGCGCTCCGGTCGAAGCATCGAGAGTCTGGTGTGTGAGTTCGAGCCGTGTGTCGCGACGATCCATGGCTGGGTCAAACAGGGTGAGCGGGATGATCGGCGACCGTGTTTTGAGCGTGCTTTTCATCCCGCTCATTCAATAGTTTGAAGCAGGCTTGTCAATATGGCAGGGGCTACAATGAGAGCCGGTGCATGTCTCATGAACTGTCCAGCTCAAGAGCCGGGCCGGATCGTCAGGAGAAAGTTTGGCGCTCGGCGCTGGTTGTCCTGGCCGACACGATCTGGACGGGGTTTGCGTGCCTCGGGCAGATCCCAGGGATCGCGTGCAGCTTCGCGCTCTGCGGCGTCACGCGTCACGCCGATATCGCGCAACAGGCGGTCGTCCAGCGTTCGCAGTGTGCGACGCTCCCGCCTGATCTGATCGACGAGTCTCAGATATGCATTTATGCGGGCGAATAGTCTGGATGCCTGTCTTGAGACAGCACTGGCAATAATTGGCAGGGGCATTTTTGTCTCCACGAGTTGAATTGAGTGGAAATGTGCGCCTGTTTTGTGTATAAGGAAAACGAATGTTTCTGATCAACACGATAGCGAGTCGTTATGCCTGGTTTGATCCCACGAGATGTCGACGTTGCGCTCTTGCGCGCGTTCCTGAGCGTTGCTGAAACTGGTGGTATGACCAGTGCAGCCCGGCATCTGAACCTGACGCAAGCGGCTGTGAGTCAACAGATCAAGCGGCTTGAGGTTCTTTTCGATACGGAACTTTTCGATCGTGGGCAAAAGCAGGTCCGACTGACGGCGACAGGTGAAAGGCTTGTTGCCTACGCCCGCCGTATGTTGACGTTGAACCATGAGGTCTGGAGCGTAATTACGGCACCTGCCTTTGAGGGCGAAGTGCGCCTCGGCGTGCCGCACGACATCATCGGAACGTTCATGCCGCATATCCTACGTACATTTGCGCGGGCCTGGCCACGCGTGAATGTCATGCTGGTCAGCGACACGACGCCGACGCTTTTGAAATGCCTTGCGGATAACGAAATTGATCTGACATTAACGACCGAAGCGACGCCGGAGGGGGAAACACTTCTGGTTGATGCGTTGGTATGGGTCGGGTCACCGGACGGGGAAGCGCATCGCCGGACACCGCTTCCGGTCGCACTTGGTGGGGAAACGTGCGCCTTTCGGGCTGGCGCCATTGCTGCGCTGTCCGATGCCGGTCGCGATTGGCGTTTGATGTGTCAGGTCGGCAGTCTGGAACCGGTGTTCGCCGTGCTCGAAGCTGATCTTGCGGTTGCCCCGTTCCTACGCAGCACGGCCCCTGCCAACCTTGTGATACTCGGTGACGATTCGGGATTGCCGAAGCTGCCGCCATTCCATGTCAATCTCCATGTGCCGCGGGTCGGAAGCAGCGATGTGGCTGAAGCGCTGGCCAACGGCATCCGCAACGGCTTTGCTGCACGCCTTCAATCTGCGGCCTGATGGACTTACTGGTTGAGTGCTGACATTTGCGACTGGTCATGTTTCGCAATCGTCATGCGAGCCGTGTAAAGTCATGATTGATGTCGAATCACGGAGACTGGCGGCGACTGCCGGAAGAAGAAAGAGCAGGATGTATGACGTCTGAAAGGGATAAAAAAAGAACCGTGGGCTGGGTTGCATCAGATCTCCAGGACAGCTTTGACGAAGAGCTGGAAATGGAGATGGATGACGACCGTATTCCCGAGGAACTGCGTCACATTACGACGATGAAACCGGGCTCGACGCTTTCGCGCAAGCAATACTTTCAAGACCTGTTTCGGCTACAAACGGAACTTGTGAAGCTACAGGACTGGGTCATGCATACCGGCTACAAGCTGGTTGTTATTTTCGAAGGGCGCGATTCAGCCGGTAAAGGCGGCGCCATCAAGCGAATTACGCAGCGGCTCAATCCACGGGTGTGCAAGGTTGCGGCCTTGCCGGCCCCGACTGAACGCGAAAAATCACAATGGTATTTTCAACGCTACGTCTCGCATCTCCCGGCTGGCGGGGAAATGGTGCTGTTCGACCGGTCCTGGTATAATCGCGTTGGTGTCGAACGCGTGATGGATTTTGCAAATGTCGACGAGATCGATCAGTTCTTTCACGACGTTCCCGAGTTCGAACGTATGCTCGTGCGTTCGGGGATCAAGCTGGTCAAATACTGGTTCTCGATTACGGATGAAGAACAGCAGCTCCGCTTCCTCATGCGTATTCATGATCCGATGAAACAGTGGAAACTCAGCCCGATGGATCTTCAGGCGCGCGTGCGCTGGGAAGATTACACTGCGGCCAAGGAAGATATGCTTCTGCGGACGAATATTCCCGAAGCGCCGTGGTATATTGTAGAGGGCAACGACAAGAAACGGGCGCGGCTGAATTGTATGGATCACCTTCTCTCACAGGTGCCGTTCGAGGAAGTGCCGTACGAGGAAGTCGTATTACCGGAGCGGGTGTTCAATCCTGATTATGAACGCCACGTTCTACCTGAAGAGCTTTATGTACCGTCTAAATATTGAAGTCGTCGTGATGGTGCTTTGACGGGAGGTGGAGGGCATTCGAGGGTATGAATTCATTTACGGTTCACGCGGCGATATCTAACCTGCGGGCATGATTTATTTCAGCGCTCAATGGAGGGTTTCATGAAGAAGTTTATCACCGCAATACTTGCCACACTGTTGGGTTCGTCCATTGCGCTTGCTGCGCCCGAGATTGTCGAATGTGGGGTGCCAGCCAGTGTTTTGTACACGGTTGAGCCGTTGAAAAAATCGACGCGATCTTTCGCAAACGGCAAAATCCGCGTGTTTCACACCGACACGTTTGGCGAACCGGTGTGCTGCTCGTCGTATCTGGTGATTGTGGCGCCGGACCCTGATGATGAATTGGGCGGGGCGCAGTGCAAGATGCTGGTCGGAAAGGAAGGGGCAGGATTTCTGAATGTCTTCGTTCCCAGGATCAAGGCGAGCTACAATGCCAACAAGGGGTTGTTGCTCAAGGTGCCGGTTCAATATTATGACTTTGAGGGGGGAACGGGTGCTGGGCCCAAGGGCACAATCGGCGTTCGCATCAATCAGGCGACGGGTTCGATTGTGGTCGAATAGATCTCGCAGTGCTACGGCGCATTATCCAAAGAACAGGCGCCAGAGCAACGGGAGTAAAATAGCCGTTGCGATGGCGTTGAGGCCCATCGCAAGACCGGAGAATGCGCCCGCGATTGCGTTGACCTGAACCGCGCGCGCCGTTCCGATACCGTGACTTGCGGTTCCGATGGCCAGCCCGCGTGCGGCCCAGTCGGTGATCCCCATGGTGTCGAGGATTTTGGGGCCGATCATTGCGCCCAGGATGCCGGTGACGATCACCAGAACTGCGGTCAGTGATGGCAAACCGCCAAGTTGCTCCGCGATACCCATAGCGACTGGGGCGGTCACGGATTTCGGGGCGATGGAGATCAGAGCTTCGGGCGTTGCGCCGAGCACCCAGCCGATGGCCACTGCGGACAATGAGGCAGTCAGAGACCCCGTGACGACGCTCGCAAGAATAGCTGGAGCTGACCGGCGTACGCGTTCGAATTGACGATAAAGCGGGATTGCGAGCGCAACGGTTGCGGGACCCAGCAAGAAATGCACGAACTGCGCTCCGTCAAAGTAAGCCGAATAAGTCGTGCCGGTGGCGGTGAGAACCGCGACGATCATGACCACGGCAAGCAGAACCGGGTTGAACAGCGGATTGAGCTTGCTTCGTTGGTAGATGAGCGCGCCGACCTGGAATGCAACGAGCGTCAACGTCAGATGCAGCAAGGGGCTGGCACTGAGGTACACCCAGACATCGCGGAGGTCCTGCATCAGTTTTCCTCCTCTGGTAATGAGGGCGTTTTTGGTGATAACCACACCATCATGCGGGCTGTGACCGCGA
>CALHAX010000128.1 GCA_937931785.1 uncultured Hyphomicrobiaceae bacterium
TTGGTATCGATGTCCGTGCGGTTCGTTGCGATGCCTGCCGTGTTGGTGTTGATGTCTGTGCGGTTCGTTGCGATGCCTGCCGTGTTGGTATCGATGTCCGTGCGGTTCGTTGCGATGCCTGCCGTGTTGGTGTTGATGTCCGTGCGGTTCGTCGCGATGCCTGTCGTGTTGGTGTCGATGTCCGTGCGGTTCGTTGCGATGCCTGCCGTGTTGGTGTTGATGTCCGTGCGGTTCGTTGCGATATCCGCGAATATCTGCCCGCCATCACCCGCCAGATTGCCGTCAGCATCCGTTGTCACGACTTCCAGTGCACCGGTTTGAGCCGCCGTGCTCGCTGCGGAGGGTATTCCTGCAGCGGTATAAGTGTTCGTATCCGTTCCCAGAACAAACTGATTGTCGCGCATGGCCTGTGCGTCGTTGCCTATGGCTGTTGCACCATCGAAGAACGCCTCGGCGCCCTGGCCGAACGCGTTGGCGTTGTCCCCGATGGCGCGCGCGCCTTGACCGAATGCGGAACTGTTGTCGCCCGTAGCTTGCGCGCCCTGGCCGATTGCGGACGTATTATTCCCCGTTGCCTGAGCCGCCATACCGACGGCAGTGGCCAGCGGTCCGGTTGCTGCGGCACTTGCGCCAATGCTTGTTCCCGCCGCAGTGGTTGCGCGCGCGCCCTGACCTACCGAGGTCGAGTTCGCTTCCGAGGCAAGCGAGCCCTGACCGACGGCGGTGGCGTTGTTGCCGCTCGCCTGTGAGGCCTGTCCGTATGATGATGAGAGGTCACCGGATGCAGACGCTCCGGCGCCGACGGCTGTTCCTGCAGCACCGTTGGAGATCGCCGTCTGCCCGATGGCGGTGCCACTGGTGCCGGATGCAAGCGCACCCTGCCCTATCACCGTACTGTTTGCGCCGGTTGCGCGCGCGCCCTGGCCATATGATGATGACAGCGTGCCTGTTGCAGCAGAATCCTGACCAACAGACGTGCTGTGCTCTCCGGTAGCGGTTGCAGCTTCACCAACCGCGGTTGCATGGAAACCTGACGCATCGGCACCAAGGCCGCACTCGGTTGCGTTTGACCCAGAACCTGTGGCGCAGGCTTGTGCCTGAGCGGTTCGCGGCTCGATCGCTAACACGACAAGACCAGAGATTGCGCACACCATGGCCAGATTTGCGTGTCTGGCTGGTTTCAAATTAGAGCAGCCGCGCCGAGGCCAAACCAGCCTGGCGCTGACGATAGACGCGATACATCGCGTTGATTTTCCGTAACGGTACACAATACTTCTCCGTTCGGGGTCGTGTAAGCGACCGCGTTAATTTCTCCTGATGATTGTTCCAATGCGCAAAGAACACGTTATAGTTGATTTATACTGTTAATATTTCGTTAATTTGCTCGCATAAAGTGTGCTTTGACATTTTAAACGACCCACTCGCCAACGGACGCAGTGCTTCAGGACGCTGCTTCGGCGAGGCCGCGTCCCTTCAGGAGTGCATCAATGGCCGGGGCACGACCGCGAAACGCCTTGTAAAGTTCGGCTGGATCGCGACTGCCGCCTGTCGAATAGATAAAATCGTGCAACTTCTTGGCCGTCGCGGCATCGAACACATTGCCCGTTTCCTCAAACGCCTCAAACGCATCCGCATCCATGACCTCGGACCACAGATAACTGTAGTACCCGGCGGCATAGCCATCGCCCGCAAAGAGATGGAGGAAATGAGGCAGGCGGTGACGCGCCGTGATCTCGCTCGGCATTCCGATATCAGCGAGCGTGGCGGTTTCGAATGCTTCTGCGTCGAAATCATCTGGAATCTGCATCTGGTGCAGTCGCATATCGAGGATCGCGGACGCGAGATACTCGACGGTCGCGAACCCCTGGTTGAAGTTTTTTGCGGCTTTCAGTTTGTCGAGAAGGTCGTTTGGAATAGTCTCACCGGTTTCGGCGTGTACCGCATATGTCGAAATAATTTCCGGTGTCATCAACCAATGTTCGAACAGCTGCGACGGCAGTTCCACGAAATCGCGCGACACACTGGTGCCGGATACGGACGGATAAATGACATCAGACAACAGGCCGTGGAGCGCATGTCCGAACTCGTGAAACAAGGTCGTGGCATCATCGTAACTCAACAGTGCCGATTCACCCTCGGCAGGTTTCACAAAGTTCAGAACATTTACGATGATCGGTGCGACAGGTTCATCGAGCGCCTGTTGTCTGCGGAACGCCGTCATCCAGGCGCCGCTGCGCTTCGACGGTCGCGCAAAATAATCTCCGCAAAACAATCCAACGTGCTTTCCGGCCGCATTCATAACGTCCCAAACGCGAACGTCCGCATGGTACATCGTAAAATCATCGCGTTCACGAAACGTCAGTCCGAACAAATTTGTGGCGGACTGAAATGCAGCTGCTATCATCTGTTCGAGCTGAAAGTACGGCTTCAGCGTGGCTTCATCGAGATCGTAACGTTCCTGACGAACCTTCTCCGCGTAATGACGCCAATCCCACGGCGCGATGTCGAAATTGTTTCCCTCTCCTGTTGCGACCTCCTGCAAGGCGTCGCGTTCTTCCAGCGCCCGCCGTCGCGCCGGCCCCCACACCGTCGTCAGCAGGTCTTCCACAGCGGCAGGCGTTTTCGCCATCGTGTCGTCAAGCTTGTAGTCCGCAAACGTGTCATTGCCGACAAGTGCAGCACGTTCCTGGCGCAGTTGCATGATCTCTCGGATGATCGCCCGATTGTCGGTTTCGCCACCGTTCGCACCGCGCGATGTCCAACCCTGCCAAACCTGTTCCCGCAAATCACGACGTGTTGAGAATTGCAGGAACGGGTCGATACTCGAACGCGACAATGTCACGACATGGCCAGCGTCCAGCTCAAGATCCTGCGCGTTCTTGCTTGCTGCTGCCTTGAGAAAGTCGGGCAGGCCCGCAAGATCGTCTTCGTGTCTCAGTTCCAGCCGAAAACTACTGTCGTCGGCAAGGACGTTTTGCGTGAACTGTGTCGTCAGGCCAGCCAGCCTTTCGGCTGTTTCCGCCATGCGTGACTTGCTTTCTTCGTCCAGTCCTGCCCCAGCCCGCACGGCGCTCTTGTAATAACGCTCCAGAACACGCTCCTGTTCAACGGTGAGGTTGAGCGTGTCACGCGCATCGTACAGCGATTTAATTCGCTTAAAGAGTTTCGGATTCAGCGATATGTCGCTGGAGTGACGCGCCAGGCGTGGGGCCACTTCGCGTTCGACGGCCTGTAGCGCTTCATTGGTGTCGGCGCTCGACAGGTTGAAGAACACCGATGCAACACGCTCCAGCGTTCGTCCCGTACGCTCCAGTGCGTCGATTGTATTGGCAAACGTGGCTTCGTCCGGATTGTCCGCGATCGTCTGCGTCTCGGCGCGGTCCTCCGCAAATGCCATGTCGAACGCTTCAGAAAACTGCGACGCTTCGATTTCGGCAAACGGTGGCATTCCCTGCGGCGTTATCCACGTGGCGAGAAGTGGATTTTCTGAAGCGATCTCAAACGCAGTCATGGGGCGCACCTGTCTCTATTGGCTGATTGCCCTCAGGCTAGCAGACCTGAACAGATTCGGTGTGCGGTGTTTGTTCGCGCAGATGCGCCGTCAGAGTTACGCGCTGAATGCGAGGCGGACGCGATCGACCTGACTGGCGACTGGATTGGACACCAGTTTCGGTGCTGGGGCGGGCTTGCCATCGATCGTCACATCAAGGCGTTTCACGATATCCAGTAAACGAAAACTCTCGCGCACGAGATGCTGCAAACGCTCTGGCAACTGGTCGAAATTACGAACATGTCCTGGGCGCGAGATGACATCGAGTTGAATCTTGCGGCGTTCGATTCTGGCTTGATCAAGGTCTATGGACTTGTCGTTCAAAGCACGACGGATCAGAAGCCAGGACGACACCTGCATCAGACGTGTCGTAAGCCGCATGCTTTCCGTTGCGTAGGCCAACGACAAATCCGTGTCGAGCTTGCGGGCTTCCTGGCGGCCAGGGCCGTCAAGGTAAGATGCGGTTTCCTCGACGAGGGTCATCCCCTCACGGTAGAGTTTCTGAAAATGTTCGGAGTTGGCGTACCGCTCGGTGAACGCAATAGGTTCAACGCAAGACGATGACGACACAACAGAACCGGAAACCTGACTCATGACATTACGCACCTGAAAAAACTCAATCACATATCTATGACGCCCGATCATGGCATGCAAGCGGCAGGCCGAACGTTCATGCGAATTGCAAGTGTCGGCGAAAGGCCTGACGAAATTCTTAAGAAAACCAGACCTTGCGTGCCATTTCTGGTCAGCCCGGGCCGGAGCATGTTTGCATTTGCGTGATACAATGAGCCTTTGAGCAAAAAAAATGAGCCACTGCGAGAGTGGCTCAAGAGTTAACAGGGAGGCGTCAAACAGGGCGGCGCTGGCCGCCTGTCGATCCAGATAACTGGATGACTTGACGATAACCCATCATACCTAACGTTCCGTTAAACACGTGCCATTTCCTGACAAATGTTTATTCCAATGGTTGGCTAATCAGGTCTTGAACATGTCTTCTGCCGCGCTTCGAATCGACTGACGCCCCTCGATTTCGCGTTCCACACGCGTGATCTCGCTCTTCAGGGCCTCGATGCGGTCTTTCAGATCTTTCACAGATAACTGAGACAGGTCCTCGCCAAGAACGATGCCGTTGGTCGTGTTGTTCGGGAATATGTCATCGAGATCCATAGGCTGCTCCTGCGTTATTGCTGTACCTCACGCCTGCCTCAACCGTTGTGCCGGGCGGCGTGATTTGCGACATGTTGCTGACCGAAACAATACAGGATCTCACACCATGCCCAACGTCCCTGAAATGATGAAAGCCGTTGAGCTGGATGGCAAGGGGGGGCCGGAGGTCCTGACCGTAGGCGAAGCGCGCGTGCCCTACCCCGGTGAAGGCGAACATCTGATCAAGGTGGTGGCCGCCGGCGTGAACCGGCCAGACGTGTTGCAGCGCCAGGGGCTTTATCCGCCGCCGAAGGATCATTCACCGCGGCTTGGACTTGAGGTTGCCGGACATGTGGTGATTGCAGGGCGCGGAACGTCCCGCTTCAAGGAAGGCGATGCTGTCTGTGCTCTCGTAAACGGAGGCGGCTATGCCGAATATTGCCTCGCGGACGAGGGGGCGATTCTGCCGGTACCGCAAGGTTTGTCCATGACCGAAGCGGCGGCCTTGCCTGAAACGGTTTTCACAGTCTGGCACAATGTTTTCGAGCGGGGTGGTCTGAAAACCGGGCAATGGTTGCTTGTTCACGGCGGCTCAAGTGGTATCGGGACGGCTGCCATCCAGATGGCCAAGGCACGCGGGTGCCATGTGATTGCGACGGCGGGTTCTGCAGACAAGTGCGCAGCCTGCGAGAAGCTCGGGGCGGACCGGGCCGTGAACTATCATGAAGAAGACTATGTCGCGATCACGAAGGAATTGTCCGGTGGTGGTGCGAACACGATCCTCGATATGGTGGGTGGGGATTATATCGAGCGAAACATCAAGGCGTGTGCGCCGGATGCCACCATCGTGCAGATTGCATTTCTCAATGGCCCCACTGCGGAAGTGAACTTCATGCCGGTGATGTTGAAGCGGTTGACACTCACCGGCTCGACGTTGCGCGCCCGCACGGCTGAAGTAAAAGCCGGGATATGTGCGGCCGTTGAACGGGAGATCTGGCCTCTGGTCACCGATAAAACCATTCGCCCTGTGATGGATTCGACGTTTGCTCTGGAGGATGTACGCAAGGCCCACGAACGCATGGACGGTGGCGCACACATTGGGAAGATCGTTCTGGAGGTGTAATTTTCTTCAGCGAAACGGTTGACGTGAACACCAATTCGATGTTGTTCAACTCTAGGATTTCGCGGTCGTTTTGGATACGCAAAGGAGGCCAATTCATGGGCGAACACAAACAGGTCGATAATGTGCCAGAAGGCAAGGCACGCTTTTTCACAACCCGTCAGATGAAACCAAGTGACAAAGGCTTTGTCGGGTTCGAAACCGTCTGGGAGCCGTTCCAGAAAGAAGCTGAATACACGACGCCTAAGAAGCCATAGCCATAAACTATGGTGCAGAAGACGCTTTTATCGCCTGCTGTTTGTGATCACGAATAATCGTGCCCTGCCCGAATTCCGTTGGCAGGGCATTTTTTTGCGCTAGCTCGTGGTGCCGTTGGTTCCGTCGCATTGCCGAACTCGTTGGTGCTGCTTCAGACGGGGATCATTGTCGCGCCCTGCACGTCCGCTTCAGTGCCAACAGGCCCGCCGATTTCGATTTCCTCTTCGGTGGCATCACGAATACTCAGCACCTCCAGCTTGAAAATGACTTCCCTGCCGCAGAGTGGGTTGTTGCCGTCGACTGTGAGGGTTTTGTCGTCCATCCGTGTCACAATGAAATTTTTCGACTGCCCGCTTTCGCTTTCCATCGTGATCGTGGTGCCGATTTCACGGTACGCTTCCGGAACGTTTTCGATATTATCCGTAAACACCAGCGACTCGTCCCGAGGACCGTAAAGCTGGTTGCAGTCAATTGGCACGTCAATGATATCGCCAACCTTCTTGCCCTCCAGCGCCGACTGAACTGGTGGCGTCAGGATGTCGTTACGGCCGTGAACGTAACCAAGTGGGAACTCAACCGCTGTCAGGACCTGACCGGTTTTCTGGTCGATGACTTGATAGGTGACTTCAACAAACTTTTCGTCGCGAATGACATCAGACATGAACGCACCGTCCTTTGACGCACTTGCAGCACGTCTTATTCAATTGGAATAATGACGTGATCTCGGGAACTGCTCCACTTCGTTCGCGGTATCTCGTTTCAGTCAACCGCACCCTAGAATATGGACGCTCCAAAGACCCGAACTTCACCGTTCTCATAGCCAAGGACCAACCGACCGAGCCATTCACCCTCTTTTTTCGTACTTCGCTGCCTGTAGAGCACGGTTACATGCTCGCCACGACGAATAATACCAAGTGGATCGACCTCTTCGACAAGGTTTCGGGTCAACTCGCTGCTTGCAAACTGGCGTCCCACCTCAACCTGATCCAGCGCCTGGGTCAGCGCGTTCGAGAACTTTTGCACGAATTCGCCGTAGTTGCCTTCGTTCGAGTGCTTGAGCAGATCAAGCCAAAGAGGATCTGCGATCGCATGGATCGAAACGTCTGACTTATCAATGATGTTCATTTCGCGCTCGCCTTCCCGTTGCGATATGCAACCGGGTTCACGTCAACAAAAAGGGCAGCACATAATGTACTGCCCTCCTTTCAAGCGACCGGGCTTGTCTATTCCGCCGCAATTGCCTGGTTTTCTTCCTCTTCACCGATCAGGTGATAGCACGGCGCTTTTTCCATCGTGTACTCGCCAGTTTCCGGATCCCGGCGGGAAACTGTGAGCACGTGCCAGTTTTCGTCATCCAGCTTCATCGCATCACCGCGATAGTAGTAGCCCGGCCAACGGGTTTCCTTGCGGAACAAGGTGTGCTGCGTCACGCACTCCGATGTGCGGTGACGATGCTTCAGCTCCCAGGCCCGCAGAAGTTCGTGCAGATCCTTGGCCGCGAGGCACTCGAGGTCTTCTTCCATGACCTTCAACTTCTTCAGGCAAATATTCAGCAGTTTTTCGTTGGTCATGTACCCAACGGTTACGCCGCCACAATATTCGTCCATCAACTTCTGAAGCCGATCGAGGCCCTGTTTCGGGTTGATGTAGCTCGGGCTGACTGTGCCGGCCACGATCTCGTTGCGGTAGGTTCTGTAGCGTTCCATCGGAGCGAAGATCTCTTTTTTGCGATCTTCGATCTGCTTTTCCGAGACCACGATACCATTCGCCTTGCCATCGTCGATGTATTTGCAGGCTGCCTTCGCAGCGAGCCGACCTTCCGTGAACGAACCGGACGAGAACGCGTGGGGTGTGCCACCGACGGCATCGCCAGCACCGAACAGACCTTCGATGGTCATCATCCGGTTGTAGCCCCAGAAGTATTCAGGGGGCGACACGTCTTCGGGTCCGCTGGCCCAGCCGCCACACCCAGTGGCGTGCGAGCCCATGACATACGGTTCGGAGGTTGTCAGTTCCGGGTTTTCATTTTTCGGATCGACGTCCGTTGCAGCCCAGAGTACAGCCTGGCCAACGGTCATGCCCAGGAAGTTTTCCCAGCCCACTTCTTCCAGATGCGGATCCTGGAAGGCTTTCATCGTCACCATGTGAATCGGACCCCGGCCCGCATTCACTTCACTGATCATCGCATGGTTACGCAAACAGGTCGGGATCGGCCGGTGCGTTCTGTGCGACACTTCCGGATCAAGATATTCCTTGCCCACCATCTCCTGCAGCCCAGGAAACCATTTGGATTCGTACTCTTCGCCCATACCGTTCTGGGTATAGGTCTTGAGATGGAGGAAATATGCGCCGACAGGACCGTAGCCGTCCTTGAACCGCGCGAGGACGATGCGGTTTTCCATCTGGGTCATCTTCGCGCCGGCATTGATCATCAGACCGTATGCCGAACCTGACGACCATGGCGCATACCAGACACGCCCCGCACCTTCACCCACCGAGCGTGGCTTGAAGATGTTGGAGGCGCCGCCGGCACCACAGATAACCGTTTTGGATTTGAAGACGTGATAATCGCCCGTTCGGACATTAAATCCGACCGCGCCGGCAATCCGGTTTTCCTTCGCGTCGTCGAGCAGGAGGTGCGTGACGCAGATGCGGTTGAACACCTTGTCAGCGGATTTCTTGGCAGCCTCTGCCACAATCGGCTTGTAGGACTCGCCGTGGATCATGATCTGCCAGCGGCCTTCGCGCAGATATTGCCCCGTTTTCGGGTCCTTCATGATCGGCAGCCCCCAGTCCTCGAACTGGTGTACCGTGGAGTCCACGTGACGGGCCATGTCGAACAGCAGGTCTTCGCGGACCATTCCCATCAGGTCGATTCGGGCATAGCGGACATGGTCTTCCGGATTGTTTTCGCCCCATCGCGTGCCCATGTAGCAGTTGATCGCGTACAACCCTTGCGCAACAGCTCCGGAACGGTCGATGTTCGCTTTTTCCGCGATAACGATTTTCTTGTCCTGCCCCCAGAACCTGGCTTCCCAGGCTGCACCGGTGCCGCCGAGGCCTGCGCCTGCAACAAGGATGTCAATGTCGTCTTCTACGATGGTCTTGGGCGACATCAGTAATAAACTCCCTTCTTCATCTTGAGGCCGTTGCTCTCAAGAGTGTGTACTTCGCCCTCATCCATGCGGATGTATTTTGGTTCGCTGTAGAGGTGCTGACTGTCACGCATGTCCTTCGTAGGAGCGGCTGCATCCTTCAGCTTGGGGATGTATTCCCCCCAGGGCTTGGTTGTAATCGGAGAAAGGAAATTCTTCTCGGTCCCGTTGCGAAACTTGATCCGCCAGGAGATCGTGCCCTTTTCCTCTTCACGACGCACACGAACACTGTGACCGAGCGGCGCGAAGTCGGCATAACCGCGCGCGTCAATCGCGTTTTGCGGACAGGCCTTCACACAGGAATAGCATTCCCAACACATATCGGGCTCGATGTTGTAGGCGCGGCGGTTGACCTTGTCGATGTGCATGATGTCCGATGGGCAGATATCGACGCAATGTCCGCAGCCATCACATCTTGTCATGTAGACAAATGTTGGCATGATTTTTCCCTCTCTGTTCGACGCAAGCCGTGTAGTTGTTTTCAGACCTAGTAGTGACGCGGGTCTTCGCGTTTTATTCCGAGCCCCATATTCAAAGGTGCATCTTTCAGAAGCTCCATCGAATGCCGGTCACGGTCTGAAGGGTTTGTACGATCGGCCGGCTTTGGCAGATTATCCAGAGCACCATTTTCAACTGCCATCTTCTTCTGCATGGCAGCAGCCGGTTTGAAGAACATGTGCGAGAATTTCGACCACGGCACCGAACCGAAAAGCACAGTCGTGGCAATCAGGTAAAGACCAAGCCAGACCATGCCTTGTGTCAGACCCCAGAGGATGGCGAAGACAGAGCTTGTCATGAGTGACAGGACAAAGATGTCGGCGCGGATGAAACGAAATGGGGAACTTCCCTCTGCCGCAACATCAACGCGAATAAAGAACCAGAACCAGATGCAGCCGGCAGCAAGCGCAAGAGCGCCAACCCACCACAGGAACGTCCAGAACCCACTGACATCGCCTGGCAGCGAGAACACCATAATTGCCGTTGTCACCACATAGGCAATAAAACCGTACATCGTGAGCAGGTGTGCCAATCGCCGATTGGGATTGCAAAATTCGGACGAGGTCAGCACCTCGTTGCTGAGGGTTTTTAAAGCAACGCCACGCACTTCGCTGCTGCTCAGCTTCTTCTCGCCGCTGGCTGCGGACTTCTTCCAATTGTCGAAGAAGTACTTCGCGCTGCCCTTATGCCAGACATCAAAAAGCGTTCCACCTGCGACACACAGGATCATCAACCAAACGTAGGTTTGCATAACACTCGGCGATATCGTTGCCGACAATTCGACAAACGGATTGCTGGTGAACATTGTAAATCCCCCTACTGGCATGCCCAAGGTGCGCCCAAGAGTGTCGCTTGGGCCACAAAGCGTATTGAACTATCGGGCAGCGTCGGCATCGTCAACGTGTCAATACATGAAAAGTGCATGCCAGACCTGCGACACCTTTCCAGTCGTCAGGTTTGTCGACAATTTCAGATCATCAACTCACATCACGCACCGATTGCGATCACGCGCAAACGTCGATAACCCTGCAGCATGCGCATCGCACAAATCTCCGACACTCACATCTCGCTGGACGTCCTGACCCGACTCGTCGAGCTCGAGCGCTGCGTGGCACAAATCAATGCTCTTGATCCGCCGGCAGATCTGGCCGTCCATACCGGCGACGTCAGCCATGATGGGCTTCAAAGTCAGTATGACGCAGCATCACAACTGCTGGGGCAACTTACGATCCCGTTGTTTGTGATGGTCGGTAACAAAGACAATCGTCGGGCGTTGTGTGATGCGTTCCCGGAGCAGCAACGCCCATGTCGAGATACCCCATTCGTGCAATATGCTGTCGAAACCTTCCCTGTACGCATCGTTTGTATCGATACCCTTTGTGAGACAAGCAATAAAGGGGAGCTTTGTCAGGACCGTCTTGCCGATCTTGATCGGCTGCTCTCGATTGATGCAGACAGACCAACGGTTGTGTTCATGCATCACCCGCCTTTCGAAGTACCGGTGGCACCCGATCCGTTTCAATTCGTCAGTCGCGACAATGCCAACGCCTGCATGGAGCTTCTGAAGCAACACTCCTCCATTCGCGGCCTATTCTGCGGACACGTGCACCGGCCCTTCGCAACGCATGTTGGATGTATCCCTGCCTCTGTGATGACAGCCGTTGCGCTTGATCTGCGGTTTGGGGAGAGCAAGCCTCATGCGCCGGACACACCGCTCTTCGTGCTGCACGAAATCGGGATAACCAACGCATGTTGACGGGCCACTACCAGGCCAGACCGTTTATCGCTGCGACGGGTTTCACAGACACCGCCGAGAATAAATCGTCCAGTGTTGCCTGGTCACGCTGTTTCTCAGGAGACAGATGGATGCCGCTTGGCACGAACAGCGCATCGAGTCCTGCAGCTGCAGCTCCGGCAATATCCGTCTTCAGACCATCTCCGATTGCGAGGATGCGGCGATTGTCGGCGTGGCTCCCGCGTCGCTCTGCGATCATATCGCGACAGAGTCCATAGATTGGTAAATGTGGCTTTCCGGCATATGCGACCTGCCCACCCATCTCCTCATAGAGCACGGCAAGGCCCCCAGCACAGTGCACAATTTCCGTTCCCCGCTCAACAAGCAGATCGGGATTGGCGCAAATCATCCGTACGCCCCGCGCAATAAGACTCTCGAACATGCCGCGATAGTCTTCCGGCGTTTCTGTGTCATCGTCGAACAGGCCGGTGTTGACGATGACTTCTGCACTGTCCTTGTCGACAAGCTCTACATCGAGCCCCGCGAACACAGGCGCATCGCGTGCCGGTCCCAGATGGAAGACCGGTTTTCCAGTTTCGCCAACGATTAAATTGCGTGTGACATCACCAGACGTGACGATGCCGTCAAAGGCGTCATCCGGCACGCCATAATTTTTGAGTTGCGGAACAATTTCCGTCCATGGTCGTGGCGCATTGGTAATAAGCACCACCGTGCCGCCCGCTTTGCGAAACGCGGATAATGCTTCGTGCGCTTTCGGAAACGCATCACGACCGTTATGAACCACGCCCCATATGTCACAAAGCCAGGCGTCGTAATGGCCTGCGAGGCTTTCAGCCCCTTCAATTATCGGTATCACGTGAGTTCAGTTCCAAACGGTTGATGCGGCAGCCTCTGCCCCCGCACGACGCTCACGCAGACTAAACTCGTGTCGCCTCTATTGAAACCGTGACACACCGACCAGTGCACGGTCCCGTGCATAAATCGCAAATGAGGGTGCCTGAATTGATCAGGCGACGGCACTGTCTTCGGCAACTTCGGCAGCAACCTGCGGCAAGAGTGGTTTGGGTTCCGAGAACAAATACCCCTGCCCCAAATTCACCCCTGCAGTGACGGTACCTGCCAGCTGATCTTTTCGCTCGATCTGATCCACGATGAGAGTCATGCCACTGTCGCGCGCCACACTCTGGATTGTTGCAGCGCGCGCGCGCGCATCAGCCTGATTTTGCTGCATCGGCATGAAGACATCGTAGGCCAGTTTGATGAAAGATACATCCAACTCACGGCCATTGGCCAATGCCTGCTCGACGTTCGTGACCTTGTCGATCGACAAGCGGAATCCCATCGAACCAAGTGCACGCAAATTGCTTAGTGTCGTATTGTCAGCAGCAGCAACCACGGCGTGATCAATTTCGAAAATCAGGAACGCTGCAATATCGCGGAAGCCCCCAATCAAATCTGCAAAATCACGTGGAAAGTTGCTGTCAGAAAGCGTTTCACGGGAGATGTTGCAGAACAGTGGTTGTGCCTGGCGACGTTCCGACAGTTTCCGCAACAGCCGTGCTGCGCGGGTGAGAACGGCGCGATCCAGACCACTTGATGCGCCAACGAACCGGGTCAGTTCCACGTGATCTTCTGCTGCGATGACTTCACCGCCAAGCCCTTGCACACGCCCCAGAACTTCAAAGAACCTGACTTTGCGATCCTCGATCGACAAGATAGGTTGAAGATATATATCGACACTCCCACGCTTCGCAGCATCGAGTATCGCCTGTCCAACCGGATCAACATTCGCCTCTTGCGAAGACGGCGATGCCCCCAGGATCGGATCAAAGTCTTCAGTCACATTTTTCTGAGACATCGCTATCAAGGGTGTCTCGCCAGCTTCGCGGCGAGAAGAGGGCGGAAATTCACGTTGTCCGAACGTGGCAGCACCTGCCGGCGCTTGTGTCGCCGTCGTTTCTGCCTCTGCCCGTGCAGGACCGGTCGCCGGGTTCGACACTGGCGCAAGCGCTGCTGGTGTCTCGCTCGCTCCGGACATTCCCTCTGAAAGCTGCTTTACCAAACCATCGATGCTGCGTGTCGTGTTCGGTGCTTCCAGATTTGGATTACCCGTTTCAAATGCGCGTGAACTGGCGCCCGCATCGGTCAATCCGAACTCTGGACGCGGGGCATCGAATCCGGTTGTTGCCTTTGCCTCGAAAGCCTTTGACCTGGCAAGGTCATAAATTGGCTCTGCCAGCGATCGTCCCGTAGTATCCCCTTCACCACCAAACCCTGCAACCGCATCTCGCGGAATTTGATAGGCGGGCGGCAAGTCTAGTGCCTCGGTTTCAGGTGAGGCTCCGGTACGGGCATCAACAGGAACTTCGGAATGCTCACGACCTGCAGGCAGCAGCGGTCCATCTTCCAGATTTTCAACACGGTCAAGCCGTTCAAATCCGGATGCGGTACGCAATTCCTCTACCGCGACCTGATGTTCGCTCTGAACCATATGCGGTTGCCCACCAGCAAGCGCACCGGCCATCTCAGGCGCATCGATGCGTGACACAGTTTCTTCCAGTGCCGTCACACGATGATCCAGTAGATCGACGCCCTGCATCCGGCGAACAAAAACGTGGAGAAATGATGTGGACACAAACAGACCGGCCGCAGCAATCAATGCAACCGGAAGATCAATTCCGATGTGGGCATACAGTCCCAGACCCAACGCGACAGATACGAGGCCCATGGCAATGAAAACCAAGGCATCGCCGCCATTTCCCGGTTTCGGAACCTTATTGCGTGATTGACCTGCGGGTTTCACCTGCGCCATGCCACCAAGTTCTGGTGACGCCAGGTCCATGGGCTGCACGGATGCTGCCGGCTGCCCCCGACTGTCCGCATAGACGGAAGCGTTCGGCGCTTCATCATAATGCATCCGCGATTGATCGCCTCTGCCCCTCATGCGACTAACCTCCAACTATCCACCCATCCGGTAACGCGCAACCTCGTCGAGGTTCCCTCAGCACGTACCTTCATTTTGCGACGTCCCAAACTATCCCGCGACGGCTTTGTGTCACTTCGACTCGTATTTGCAACACTGTGTCCAGTTGATCTCACCAAGCTCAATGTTTCCTGCAGACATATCCTCAGTTTTCACAGGCTGTTTCCCTTTTCAGTGTAGAGTCGTTGCAGTAGTGCGGCTTTCTTGCCTCATTTGAGCCGTGGAATCGCTGTTTGCAGGATGTCAGGTCGGATAACATTCGATGCTCACGTTGAGGCATCGTTGTCCTGCTTAAGTGTTGGTTTACCGACTCAGGTTGAGTTGGGGGTCAGGCAAACGTTCTGAAATACGTTCCTGTACCGACCGGAAACTGCGCCAGATCCATGGGTCATCCCCTGGTGTGGCATGGTCCCCGCGGGCTGGAATGTACGCTAGTTGAATAGGGTGTTGAGTTATGTCGCGTTTTGCAACCAGTCGTTCCCTTGGGCCAGATGCGCCCGCGTATCCCGAATTGGTTGGGAAACGTGTTCTTGTAACAGGCGCTTCCAACGGTGTCGGTCACCAGATCGCGGAAGCCTATGCCCAGCAAGGCTGCCAGTTGATTCTGCAGTTCGACAGCGCCCTGCAGAGCGATTTTTCCTTCGCCGAGAACCTGCGCAATCTGGCCTCGAACCTTCGGGTCTTTGACTGTACGCTTGATGATGAAGCTGCTGCCGGGCGTTTCGCTGAAACCGCCGTCCGTGCGTTCCAGGGCATTGATGTGATTGTGAACAACGTCAGTTCAGTCCCTTTCGATACTGATGGTGCGAAGGACCTTGAGGCGTTTGACGACGCAATTGCCGAGAACCTGATGACAGCCTGTCTGCTTTCAGAGAAAATCGCGGAAGCCATGCGCTCACGCGGAACCGCAGGTACCATCATCTATGCTGCTGAAGTTGGTGACCTGACCAACGATGACGCCTTTGCGCGTTATGCAGTTGCAAAAGTCGGTCTTGAGGCCGTGACTCAGGGCCAGGCCTGGGAATGGGCGGAAGACGGCATTGGCGTGAATGCGCTGCTGGCCGGACCGGAAGCCGCGCCAGGTGAAATCGCCGGTGCCGCAGTTTATCAGGCGACAGAAGATGCATTCTGGATCAGTGGCAAGACACTCTCTTTCGGAACATAGTAGGCCCGCGCCTGCTTGACCGCAGCGCGACAACACGCTTGGACTAACCGGGTGCCTGAATACAGCCCCCGGAGAACGCCGCGTGTCGCGTACCGACAATCCAGACGCCAAGAACATTGAACACCGCCTTACGCAGGACCCGCATGTTGCCAAACCTGGCGGGAAGGGCTTGCTGGAACAGGCGATCGGGCGTGCCGTGCGGCAATTTCGTGAAAAAAACGAACTGACGATCCAGGACCTCTCAAATGCTTCAGGCATCTCAAACGGGATGCTCTCGAAGATCGAACACGGCAGCACGTCGCCGTCCCTCTCTACCATTCAGAGCCTGTCACGCGCGCTGAACGTTCCAGTAACCTCATTGTTCCGGGATTTCGAAGAAACACGGGATGCGACGTTCGTCAAAGCCGGGCAGGGCCTCAAGATCGAGCGTCGCGGCACACGGGCGGGGCATCAGTATGAATTGCTGGGGCATGCGCCGCATGGGGCGCTGGTGGTCGAGCCATATCTCATCACATTGACCGAACAATCGGACGTGTTCCCGATTTTCCAGCATCCAGGGCTGGAGTTCATTTATATGCTGGAAGGTGACCTGGTTTATCGACACGGCAGCGAGTTGTATCGACTCGAACCCGGCGACTCTCTGTTCTTCGATTCCGACGTACCGCACGGTCCGGAAGAGTTGCGATCGCTGCCAATCAGGTTCCTGTCCAACATCAGCTATGCGCGCGACTCGTGATTTTCACACCAAGAATATTTGTTTCACAGTATTGAACGCGCCGATTTGCGCTGCTAGCGTCCTCCTCAATCGAAGCATTAGACGAGGAAGCGATGCGATGTGCGGCATTGTAGGGCTCTATCTGAAAAATTCGCAGATGCAGGATCAGTTGGGCCAACTGTTTTCGCCTTTGCTGGTCGAGATGACGGACCGCGGGCCCGATAGCGCAGGTATTGCCGTGTTTCGGGATGCTGTTTCGGGAAACGAGACGAAGTTCACCGTATTCCATCCGGATCCGGACTTTGACTGGGCAAAATTGACGTCAGACATGAAATTGGAGCTGTCGGCGCAAGTCCGGCTGCAACATCACGATAGCCATGTTGTTCTGGTCACCGACGCAAATTCAGCAAAAGCAGCCAGATGGCTCACGGAGCAAGATGCAAACTTGCAGATCATGAGTTCCGGCACGGCGATCGAAATCTACAAGGAAACGGGCCTCGCAGAAGATATTCTCAAGCGTTTCAACGTGAGCGCGATGGCTGGAACGCACGCTGTTGGCCACACCCGTATGGCCACCGAGAGCGCCGTTACGACCTCGGGCTCTCATCCGTTTTCGACGGGTGCTGATCTGTGCCTCGTGCACAACGGCTCCTTGTCGAACCACAACCGCATCCGTGACCGCTTGGCGAAAGAAGACGGAATTGTATGCAAAACAGAGAATGACACCGAAGTTGCCGCAGCATTTATCTCCTCACGACTCGCCAAAGGCCGGTCGCTCCACGAAGCACTGGAAGACTGCCTGACGGCGCTGGACGGATTCTACACATTCGTGGCCGGAACAAGAAACGGGTTCGCTGTGTTGCGCGATCCGATTGCCTGCAAACCTGCCGTATTGGCCGAAACGGATGATTATGTGGCGTTCGCTTCGGAATATCGGGCGCTCGTGAGTTTGCCGAGCATCGAAAATGCCAAAGTGTGGGAACCGGAACCTGCGATTGTCTATAGCTGGGGAGACAAATCATGAGTGTGGGAGAAAATGCTATTGTCGTTGATCTCGCCGAGATGGACTTGCGGTCGGCGAACGAAAAACTGCAGGCGTTGAATGGTACGGCCGAGACAGGACACTTCAAAGTGCGCAATCCGCGCGGCACGCATGCACTGGCTTGCGGTCTGGATGCACCTGTATCCGTCGAAATCGACGGATCGACCGGTTACTACTGCGGCGGCATGAACAAGTCGGCAGAGATCACGGTGCATGGCAATGCAGGGCAGGGGGTTGCTGAAAACATGATGTCCGGCACGGTGCACGTGAAGGGAGACTGCTCGCAAGCGGCCGGTGCAACGGCACATGGCGGCCTGCTGATCGTTGACGGCAACGCGGCGGCGCGGTGCGGGATTTCCCTTAAAGGCGCGGATATCGTTGTGAAGGGCGATATCGGGCACATGTCGTGTTTCATGGCGCAAGCAGGGCGCGTTGTCGTGCTGGGCGACGCGGGTGCAGCACTTGGCGACTCGCTCTACGAGGTCCACATTTATGTCCGTGGCACCGTCGAGAGTCTTGGTGCGGATTGCATCGAGAAAGAGATGCGCGACGAGCACAAGACCGAGTTGCGCGAACTTCTCGACAAGGCCGATTGCAAGGACGTCGATGTGTCCGAATTCAAACGCTACGGCTCAGCCCGACAACTCTATCATTTCCAGGTTGATAACCTGGACGCCTATTAGAACCGCCCCTCTCCCCATCGCGGGAGAGGGGGGTTTGCAAGGAATTGGACGCGTCGCGGCCAAACCGCCAGCAAACAGGGAGAAGGGGACGCGAGGGATTTGCGCCGAAAGCTGCCCCCCTCCAGTAAAATCAGTGGCTTGGTCTGCGCGGCGCTTCGACCAAACCTGTGATTTTACGTCCTCCCCCTCAAGGGGGGAGGGGAAGAGACGTACGAGAGGGATTGTTCGGAATGACCGACAGCGACTGGAACCACAAAACATCGGCCACGTTCGACAAGGCGACGATTGCTGAAATTCAGCGCGCGGCTGCGACGGGGATTTATCGCATTCGCGGGTTCGGGGCAAAACGGCAGGTGCCATCATTCGACGACCTGCTGTTCCTCGGCGCCTCCATGTCGCGATATCCGCTGGAAGGCTATCGCGAAACGTGCGGCACAGACGTCGTGCTCGGCACGCGCTACGCGAAGAAACCGATCCACCTGAAAATTCCAATCACGATTGCGGGCATGAGTTTTGGCGCGCTGTCGGCCAACGCCAAGGAAGCGCTTGGCCGAGGCGCGTCGGAAGTGGGGACCTCCACGACGACGGGTGACGGTGGGATGACGCCGGAAGAGCGCGGGCACTCCAGCATGCTGGTCTATCAATATCTGCCGTCGCGCTA
>CALHAX010000129.1 GCA_937931785.1 uncultured Hyphomicrobiaceae bacterium
CGCATATCGCGTTCCAGCATGATTGTTTCAGCCGCGGAATGCACGCCCGGCAACCCCAGGCGACTGGCAACGAGACCTGAATTCATGACACCGCTGCTTGCCAGATCAGGGTCTTCCACATGGTGGACCACGATAGAGTCAAAATCCTTCGTGTAGGTCAGCAACCGGCGCATGACCTGTGCATTGGCGATGCTTTGATCGCCGTTGGAGAACGCAACCGCGCCTGCATTCTTCAAAAGGCCGATCTCTGCCATTTCCGTTCCGTCGAGGTTTCTGGTCAACGCGGCCATCGGCAAAACGTTCACGATCGCCGTATCGCGTGCCCGACGTTGGATGAAGTCGACCAGCGACACGTCATCGATCACCGGCTCCGTGTCCGGGGTCACGACAAAGGTTGTGACGCCCCCCGCGGCGGCGGCCCGGCTCGCTGTGGCGAGCGTTTCGCGGTGCTCGTCGCCAGGTTCCCCGGTCGAGACCAGCATATCAATCAGACCGGGGCAAACAATGTGTCCGCCACAGTCGATGATCTCTGCGCCCTTGGGAGCATTGCGGCGCAGGTGCGGGCCGAAATCCGCGATCACGCCGTCTTCGATCAGCAGACCGCCGGGTTCATCCCGCTCGCTTGCAGGATCGACAATGCGAGCATTGATGAGAGCGGTGCAGGTGGTGTCGGAAATGTCGGTCATCGCGCCCTCATGAGTTCGGCAGGTGACGGGAGAGGGCTTCGAGTACGGCCATGCGCACGGCGACCCCCATCTCCACCTGCTCACGGATCACACTGCGAGGATCGTCGGCAACGGCAGAATCGATCTCGACGCCGCGATTCATAGGGCCGGGATGCATGATCAGGGCGTCGGCCCGCGCGTGCGCCAGTTTCTCGTGATCCAGTCCGAAGAAATGGAAGTACTCGCGCGTCGAGGGCACAAATGCCCCTTCCATGCGTTCGCGTTGCAGTCGCAGCATCATCACCACGTCTGCGTCTTTCAATCCCTCCGTCATGGAATTGAAGACTTCGACCCCCAATTGATCCACCTCGGGAGGCAGCAGTGTCGAAGGAGCAACCACCCGGACCTGGGCACCAAGGGCATTGAGCATCATGATGTTGGAACGTGCCACCCGTGAATGCAGGATATCGCCACAGATCGTTACAATCAGGTTTTCAATACGCCCCTTGTTGCGGCGGATGGTCAGGGCGTCCAGCAGGGCCTGTGTCGGGTGTTGATGCGCGCCATCACCTGCGTTGATCACGGAGCAATCGACCTTCTGGCTCAACAACTCCACCGCACCTGCAGCGTGATGTCGGACAACCAGGATGTCCGGCCGCATCGCGTTCAGCGTGACCGCCGTGTCGATCAACGTCTCGCCTTTGTTCACGGACGAAGCACTGACCGACATATTCATCACGTCGGCCCCGAGCCGCTTGCCCGCCAGCTCGAACGAGCTTTGGGTTCGGGTCGATGCCTCGAAGAACAGATTGACCTGCGTGCGGCCCCTGAGCGTGTCGGTTTTCTTGTCAATTTGACGGGATTGCTCGGCGGCCTTGTCAGCCAGATCCAGCAGCAACGTGAGGTCGCCCGGGGACAGCCCTTCGATCGAAAGGAGGTGCCGGTGCGGGAATGAAATTTTGTTTGAGGATCGCTTAGACATTAAAGCGGACGCTATACGCCGACTCTGGTTTGATCACAACCATCTGTTGATGTGATGCGCTATAAAAGCGGGTGTCATGCAAAGAGAGCACGGATCATGGTAAAGACCGGACCATCTGGCGACGGTGCAAACCAGAGCCCCCCGCTGAAAGACATCAATCTGTTTACCTCGGATCGCGCCTTGCAGACGGCTGTCGAGCGGGAAGGTGCGGGCTTCGCTATGCCCGAGCTCTCACGCTTCGGTGCGATCACCGGTTCTGCCGAGATGCTGGAGCACGCGCGCCTGGCCCAGGCCCATCCCCCCGCACTCGAAACCCACGACCCGAGGGGCGAACGGGTCGATCAGATCGCATTCCATCCGTCCTGGCATCGGCTGATGGATGTCAGCATGTCGGTCGGTCTCCATTGCGGATCATGGGCCCATCTCGAATCCGGAGGTGCGGTGGCAACCGGAGCTAACGTAGCCCGGGCAGGTGGTCTTTATCTTGCGGCGCAAATGGAGCCCGGGCACTGTTGCCCGATCACGATGACGAATGCGGCTGTAGCAACCCTGCTTCAGGACGCAGGTATGGCGCAAACCATCGTGCCGAAAATCCTTGGACGCTCCTACGATCCGAGTTTCCGCCACATGAGCGAAAAATCATCGCTGACCATCGGCATGGGAATGACAGAGCGGCAGGGCGGCACGGACGTACGCGCCAATACAACCCGTGCTGAACCGCTTGGCACGACGGAGAATGGCGCGAGCGAAGGCTACCGGCTCAATGGCCACAAATGGTTTCTTTCCGCACCGATGTGTGACGCATTTCTCATCCTTGCGCAGGCACCTGGTGGTTTGTCGTGTTTCGTCATGCCGCGCATCCTTCCGGATGGGGAGACAAATGGCATTCATTTCCAACGTCTCAAGAACAAGCTCGGCAATCGCTCCAATGCGTCGTGCGAGGTTCTGTTTGACGACGCACAGGCCTGGTTGATCGGTGAGGAGGGGCGCGGCATCCCCACCATCATGGAGATGGTCAACTATACCCGTCTGGATTGTGCGGTCTCTTCTGCTGGTCTGATGCGACGCGCCTTGGCAGAGGCCATCCACCATTCACGGCATCGCAAGGTCTTTGGCGGGGTATTGGTCGAGCAGCCGGTCATGACGCAGGTTCTGGCGGACATGGCGCTTCATGTTGAGGCGGCAACCGCTCTCACCATGCGTCTTGCGCGCGCGTTCGACCAGCCGGACGATGAAGGCGAGCAGGCATGGCGACGTTTGATGACACCGATCACGAAGTATTGGGTTTGCAAGACCGCATCACCACTCATTTCCGAGGCCATGGAGTGCCTTGGTGGCAATGGCTATGTCGAGGACTTTCCTTTGGCAACGCTCTACCGAGAGGCACCTGTGAATGCTATTTGGGAAGGCGCGGGAAACGTCATGTGTCTGGATGTGATGCGTGTTTTGCAACGCTATCCGGACGCTGTGGATCTTGTACTGTTCGAGCTGCACGAAATGGCAAGTGGTGCGAGGGCGCTCGACGACCGCCTCCGGGACGTGCGCGATCTGCTGCATAATCCGCGTGAGATGGATCACAACCTGAGGGCACTGGTGGATCAACTTGCAATGTGTGCTGCGGGTGCACTGATGAATGCGCACGCCGCTCGCACACAAGCCGACGCTTACCTCGCATCACGCTTTGAGACAGGCTATCGTCAGACTTACGGCGCGCAGATGCTGAATGATGCTGCCGCCATTGTGGAGAGCGCCGCCGCAGAGTAACACCAATTTGCCTCCGTATCAGCCCGCCGTATCAGCCTGCTTGTACGGTCTGTTTTGGGCGGCGCGTCGGGAGTGGAATGATCGGGTTGGCCTTGCGAAGAACATCGCGCAGCGCATCAGCAAGCTCACGCTCCATCATGATGCCGCCCGTCAACCCAACATTCTTGCGCGCATCTCCGGGGCTGCGCAGGCGCGATACAGTTGCGATAACACCACGGGCCACATAACCCTGATCCACAGAAAGCCCATCCAGCGCGGTGACACGCTGCAGAACAAGGCTTCCAGACGTGCCCGGTTCTGCAAAGCAATTCGAGAAGAACAGACTGCCCGAGCGGTAACGGTTACGAATGGCGCTGTTCACATTGCACGTTTCGAACCGCTTCAAGGCCCGCCCGCGACTTGCAAACTTGATGGAAACGGCTGTCACAGGCGCGCTGACTTCTTCCCATGCGCCATCCTCAATCAACTGCAGCAGGCGTTTGCTTCCGATTTCCTCGTTGGCTTGTTCCGGGATGAGAAACGGTTTGATGCCATTGACCTGTTTCGTCAGGCGCGCAATCGCCCAGTCCTTGCGCAAAAGTTCAAGAACATCTTCCGATTGAAGCGGTGGAGGAAAATAAACGGATTCTGGATCAATCAGATAGCGTTTGCGTGCAAGTCGACCATTCTTGCGCGGATGCCATAACGTGAAAGAACAGGCTTGCGGGCGTTTCCGTTTCTTACCTGTGCGGTGATACAAATCACGCCGCCAGCGTTTGACACCCAGTTCGTAACCAATTTCCGCATCCGCCTGCAACCCGGACTTGATCTGCCCCTTGCATTTGAAGTGTCGAAAGTTTTTGTCGCCACGTTTCTTGCAAATTTGCTTGCGGAGTTCCGTTGCGGAATATCGGAACGTATGTGCTGCCGTTACAATAGTACGTTGATCGCCAACGAGGCTTGCCGTGCCAACGTAGCTCCCGCAACGCAACACCCCAACGGCTGCAAAGTCTTCACTGAGTTGGCGTTCCGAAATGCCTGCACTGTTTGCAAAAGTTTTGGCTGTGCTGCGCGTGTCGGTCTGTTTTGACGATGTCTGGGCATGCCCAACAGAACTCACGACCGCAAAGATCATGCACAATACAGCAACGACAATGTGCCTTCGACCTGTCACGTTGGAAACCGCTCTTTCAAGTCTGCAACCTGTGTGTCCGTCAGGAATCGAGTGGAATGACCACGCAACATTAGGAACAGTTTCGCGGTCTCTTCAAGCTCTTCTGTGGCAGATACCGCGTCCGCCAGCGTTTTTCCTGCCACAACCGGTCCATGGTTGGCCAACAAAACTGCGTGATGGTTCGAGGCCATTTCTCCGACAGCTCTGGCAAGATCAAGGTCACCCGGCGGGAAATACTCAATCAAAGGCAACGTCCCAACCTTCATCACGTGATACGCGGTGATGGGTGGGAGGACATTTTTGGGGTCGATATCCGCCATGCAACTGACCGCCACGGAATGTGTGGAATGCAGGTGCACGACTGCGCCGGCGGTTCCGCGTTTGTCGTACATGACGCGATGAAGGAACGCTTCCTTGGTTGGCACATCACCGGAAACATGCGTGCCGTCCAGTGCGATTTTCGAGAGCCGTACAGGATCGAGTGCGCCCATCGTCGTGCCGGTGGGTGTCATTAACCATCCGTCGTCTATTCGAACGGAGATGTTTCCCGACGACCCGAATGTGAGGCCGCGTTCAAACATTGAACGGCCAAGGCGGCATATCTCGTCGCGGGTCTGATTTTCCGTCATGCCAGCATCCCAAACGCCTTGGTGAAGAAATCAACCGTTCCGAAGTTACCAGATTTCAGGGCGAGCGTGATCGTGTGCGCACCATGTGTCGTGGTCCACGGAACGCCGGGGTCGATTTCCGGTCCGATGGTAAGCGCAGTGACGCCAAGCGCCTGAACGACGGCACCGGATGTTTCCCCACCCGCAACGATGAGACGGTGAACACCACGCTCCACAAGATGTTTCGCCAGTTGGCCCATGAATGTTTCCACCAGTGCACCAGCTGCGTCGCGACCGAGCTGGTTTTGTATGCTGGCGACCGCTTCAGGGTTATCGGAGGAATAAAAGAGGGGGGTGGCGTCAGGTGCAAGAGCATCGAACCATGTCACCGCCTCCTCCATAAGACCGTTTCCTTCCGCCAGTTTGAATGGATCGATGCGGAATGCGGGACGTTTTTCACACCAATGGTGGACTTGCCCGCGCGTCGCAACCGAGCAACTTCCTGACAGAATGGCTTGTCGACCGTCCACATTTGGCAGAACGGGCGCGCTTTGAGTGGCGAGTTTACCGACATTGCGAAAATTACCGGGTAAACCAAGCGCGATCCCGGATCCGCCGGTGATCAATTTCATTTCAGCACAGGCTGCGCCAATCGTCCGCAGGTGATCATCGGAGATGGCATCCGTGATCGCGTAACGACAGCCGTCCGCAATCTGCGCATCGAATGAGCGACGAACAACTGCAGGACCATCCCGCACGGAGTTATACGCAACGAGCCCAACTTTGTACGGGGTTTGCCGCCCGAGCACGCGCACCAGGTTGGCATCACGCATCGGGGTCAGCGGGTGATCCTTCATCCCGGACTCACTCAGAAGCATGTCTCCTACAAAAAGATGCCCGTTGAAAATCGTCCGGCCCGCCGTCGGGAAAGCAGGGCATGCGACCGTGAACGGTGCGTCAAGCATGTCGAGCAACGCGTCTCCGACAGGCCCGATATTCCCGTCGTCCGTGGAATCGAATGTGGAGCAATATTTCCAGAAGAACTGCTGCGCACCCAGATGTTGCAACCACGCCAGAGCCTGCATGGCCTGCGCCACGGCCTCGTCGGCTGGGATGGTCCGGCATTTCAACGCAACGACGATGGCGTCGTTCCCCGTTGGATCAAAATCACCGTCCGGGATGCCGATCACTTGCGTAGTGCGCATCCCTTCCTTGACCAGCGTATTGGCAAGGTCCGTAGCTCCGGTAAAGTCATCGGCAATGCAACCGAGAAGAATGCTCATGCCGCATTGCTCTCCGCGGCCAATTCTTCAAGGCTGGTGATCACGCCATCCGTCATGGATTGGGTTGTTCCATCTCCGTCAAACTCAACGGGGCGAATGCGTTTGCGCTCGTACCCGCGCCAAACGGCATCATGAATCAATGCACCGGCCTGCGTTGCGGCAGGGACGTTATGTCGTTCGCCAAGCCAGTCCAACATCATTGCCGCAGAGAGAATGGTCGCGGTCGGATTGGCAATCCCCTGGCCCGCAATGTCCGGTGCCGAACCATGAGCCGGTTGGAACAAGCCGTGTTCGAGCCCGATTTCCGCGCACGGTGCCATTCCCATTCCACCGACAAGTCCACCGCCCAGATCGGAGAGAATATCTCCGAACATGTTCTCCATCACCAGCACATCGAAATCCCATGGACGACGGATCAGATCGAGCGCCTGGGCGTCAACATAGTTGTAGCCCTTGGCAATCTCGGGATGATGCGCCGCGCGCTCGTCAAAAATCTTGCGAAAGAAGGCCATCGAGCGGAATACGTTGGCCTTGTCCACGCAGACAACCTGGCCCTTGTGACCGCGAGCCTTGCGTTGCGCCGCCAGCTTGAAGGCAAAATCAAACAGGTCTTCGGAAACGGCACGTGTAATCAACAATGTGTCGCGCGCCTCCGTGTCCGTCACCTCGCCCTTGCCGTGCGAATAGAACAGCCCCTCGGTGGACTCGCGCAATATGATCAGATCAATGTCCTTTGCACGTTCGTCCAGAAGTTTGCGTGGCGTGTTGGGGAACGCCTTGACCGGGCGAACGCCCGCAAAGAGCCGGAAGGCGTCGCGCATCCGCAGGTGCGGAGAAATCTCGGTACCGTCCGGGAAGCGGACATCGGGAAGCCCGATCGCGCCCAGAAGAATGGCGTCGGCCTGACGCGCGCGCTCGAACGCCTCGGTGCTCATGTCTTCGCCCGTGTCGCGATAGCACCCGGCCCCGGCGCGGATATCGGTGTATTGCAGATCGAATCCGCCAACGACGCGAGCGGCAGCACCGAGCACAGCCTGGGCCGCCATCACAACGTCAGGACCGATGCCGTCTCCGGCCACGACCGCAATGTCAAAAGATCTCATTCGGCTCACTGTCTGGTCCAGCCCATGTCCAGCATCCTCATAGTCGGAACGGCAGTGGCACGGCAATGCCTCGGCACGGGAGAAATCACCGTCTCGTGACTGGTCGCGCAATTTGGAATGTGGTTGCCTGCAAGGCGTCCATTCGGTTCCAGGAGGTACAGATGAACCGTGCTGTCTGTCTTTTGATTGCGTTTGTGCTGCTTTCGTTGCCGTTTGCCTCTGCGAATGCAGACTCCCGCTATCAACGGGGCCCCTTCAGCGCGGCGGAAGCGAAACCTGCGCCGGAATGGACCATCTCGGAATGGATACGCGGGCCGAAAACGTCAATCGCGGAGCTCAAGGGGCAGGTTGTCGTCATCGACTTTTTCCAACTCTGGTGTCCGGGCTGCAAGCGGTTTTCAATCCCGCTCATGAGCCACTGGGAAAAGGAGTTCGCCAGGGAAATTGCGGCCGGAAAGCTCAAGCTTGTCTCCATCCACACCGTCTTTGAAGGCCATTCCTACCAGAGTAACGACCGCCTCAAGGCCTTCGTCTCCGAAAAGAAGATGGAGCACCCGGTCGGTGTTGATTTGCAGGAGAAGGGCCAACGCTTGCCCAGGACCATGATCGACTACCGCACGCGTGGCACGCCGGAAATGTCGATCATCGACAAGAACGGCAACATCCGGTTTCAGAAGCTCGGTGGCTTTGATGTGGAATGGGCCACCGGATTTGTACGCGATCTTCTGAAAGAAGCTGCAACGGGTTAAACGGTTTGAATGGCTATCGTGGTCCACGCAAGTGCGCCATTGTTGCCACACGTGCGCAGTGAGTTCGCAATCCACGCGACTGTCATTTGAAATTTCCCTCAGGATTCCACAGGTTGGCGCCAAGAAACGGCGGCAATCCCGCCCAATGTCGGCGTATCCGGATAGCAACCCGAACGGATGCGTCACTGGAGAGTATGAGTATGATCAAGGCTGCACGTATCGCTGTGTCTGCACTTACGTTTGCTGCGTTTGGATTGGTGGGCACGCCCACGGCTGAAGCGCAATTTCTGTGGGGTCACGGTGGTAAGAATTCCGTAGACGACAAGGAAATGGTCGCATTTGCGAGCAGCTATAGCCCTGGACAGATCATTGTCAGTTTCGGCGATCGACGCCTCTATCATATCGTCTCAAAGGGCAAGGCCATGAGCTACCCGATTGCGATACCGCGTGAGAAAAGTCGTTGGGACGGCGTGCTGCGTGTGACGCGAAAGGCGGAAAATCCAACCTGGACGCCAACACCGATCATGCGGAAGGAAAATCCGAAGCTTCCAGCTTTCGTTCCCGGCGGACACAAGATGAACCCGCTTGGCGTTCGTGCATTGTATCTCGGCAGCACAATGTACCGGATTCACGGCACCGATGCGCCATGGACCATCGGTAAGAACGTATCCAAAGGGTGCGTACGGATGCACAACGCCCACGTTCTGGAGCTGTATCCCAAAATCAGGGTCGGTGCGAAGGTGACGGCCACCTGGAAGAAGTTTGCACCCAAAGTCGTCGCAACCTTTTCGAAACCGGCAGGAACACCGATGTTCAGCCTGCGCGCCGAAAACTGAGACGCAGCAACTCCCTCATCACGGCCTCGCGGGATCAACGTTATGCAAGTCTGGACGATTTATCTCTCCGGTGAAATTCACACGGACTGGCGCGAGCAAGTCATCGCCGGGTGCGAGGCCGCCAACCTGCCTGTCGAATTCACAGGTCCGGTGACAAATCACGCCTTTTCAGACGACTGCGGTGTTGCCATTCTGGGCGCTGAGGACAAACCGTTCTGGAAGGATCACAAGGGCGCAAAGCTGAACGCGATCCGCACGCGAACTCTTATCGAGAATGCAGACATCGTCATCGTGCGATTTGGTAGTGAATACAAACAGTGGAATGCAGCGTTTGACGCCGGCTACGCCGCAGCATTGCAGACACCGTTGATTGTCATGCACGCTTCAGAGCACACGCACCCTCTCAAGGAAGTCGATGCCGCCGCCTTGGCCGTCGCCGAAACGGCAGAAGAAATTGTCGCGGTCTTGCGATATGTGACAACGGCTGATTTGAAGCCCGTTTCAAGCTGACGGCTGAGTGGCCCTGATGTCGCGTGCCTGCTTGAACCCGAAAATAGCGACTGGTTTCTGCAAACCTCTGATTTCCGTTTCGGTTTGTGCGTCCGGCGCGAGTGTGATCCCGGACAGCTCTGCCACCCGGTTCGACAAGATCAGTTGAAGGCCCATTTCGGATGTCAGGGACTCAAGACGGCTCGCTGTGTTCACAGCCTCACCAATGACCGTCAATGTGCCAGCATGCGCATAGCCGATCTTGCCAAGCACCACATTGCCAGCGTGTAATCCGATACCGACGCGAACAGTCTCGCCAATTTCAGGGGCCAGACGCTCTGCAAGCGCGTCGAGATCCGCGTCGATCCGGGCTGAGGCACGCAAGGCCTGTCTCGCCGCTTCCTCTGGTGGGCAATCGCGACCAAATACGGCCATCATGCCGTCGCCCATGTATTTATCGATCCACCCCCCCTCATCACACACAATCCTGGATGCAGTGGCGAAGAATTCATTGAGGATGAAAACCACATCATAGGGTAGTTTGCCTTCGCTCCACCGCGTGAATCCCCGCACGTCCATGAACATGATCACAAGCTCGCGCTCGACACCCGTTTCCTCTTCCGTCTGCGCGGCGACCATGTGCGCAATCGTGTTTCCGTGCGCATTGGGCACCAGACGAAAGACCGTGAGCGGTGATTTTGGTTTGATCTGACAGGCAAGACGAACATTCGGCCCGGCGTCGATACTCTTCAGTGTGCGCCTTTCGGCAGCCTCAGGCGGATGCAAAAGCGCAAGTCCCTGATCGATCCGGACGCGGCACGTGGAACATCTCGCCCGCCCACCACAAACAGATGTATGCGGCACATTGTTCTGGCGGCTGATCTCCAAAAGTGTCGGTCCGGGAACGGCACGCACATCAGGTCCGTGGACATAGCTTACCGCAAGGCGTTCGCGTGAACGCCTCAGGACGCGGCGATATACGTACTGTGCGACAAGCAACCCGAGAAGAACGGCAAAACCGATCTGCATCCATTGGGCGATAGCACCAAGGGTCTCGAAGCCTGCCTGATCGGGAAAACGCAATTGTTTCATGATCCGCGCCAGGGCTCCGGGTGCCGCTGCCCTGGTTTCAGCGGCCCGCGCGGCCACCGGAAACCCGGTGTATGACAGCAGGGGTATTGCAACGGCGGTTGTGTAGACCACCCCCTGGAACCGTTCGTAAACCGGTGACAGGCGTAGCCAGAAATGCAAGCCGATGCAGGCATGCACCCACACAAGCGTCATCAGGATAGCGGTCTTGATCGCCTGGTCCGGCCACATGAGAATGAGCGCATAAAGGTAGTAATCATTCGTATTGAACAGCTCTGCTGCGAAGCGGTTTGTGACAACATGCGGAATGAGAAACAGCGGGATCAGAAGTCCGGAGCCGATTTGCACACCTTCCCAGGTTGGCATGCGCCAAGTGGTGCGTTGCGCCAGCTTCACAAAGGCAAGCGCGATGTGGATGAGAATGGCGCTTACCAGGATTATTTTCCCGGGTAATGATCGTGTAACCCCCCAGCGTAAAGTCTGAAACCAGTCCATGGCTCCGATGCTGATAAGCCCGAGTGCATGATTTGCGAAATGTGTCAGCACGAATGCGAACAAGATCAGCCCGCTGGCCAATCGAAGCCATTGGTCTGTGCGTCCACGCATGAGAATGTGCATTGTAGCCCTCTTGATCGACACACACCGGCAAGCTGGCCTTATACACCTTCATCCCCAACCGCACATCCGCTTCAATTCGGCAATTGCAGATGCCCCTCCTGCAATGGGATAAGGATGTATGTTCAAACGACTCCTGATCGCAAACCGCGGCGAGATCGCCTGCCGCATCATCCGTACGGCACGAAGACTGGGCATCGAAACTGTTGCCGTCTTCTCAGACGTTGACGCGGAGGCGTTGCACGTCCGACAGGCTGATCATGCAGTCTGCATAGGTGCTGCGCCAGCGACCGAAAGTTATCTCAATGTGGCAGCGATCATGCAGGCCGCAAAGTCGTTCCAAGCCGATGCACTTCATCCAGGCTACGGTTTTTTGTCTGAAAGTCCGGCGTTGGTCGAAGCGTGCACGGAACACGGAGTGACGTTTATTGGACCCACCGCGGACGCCATGCGTCAACTTGGCCTGAAAGACGAGGCCAAACGTATCGCGGTCGCAGCGGGTGTGCCGATCGTGCCGGGCTATTTTGGCGCGGCAACCGATCCGGCAACACTCGTGCGGGAAGCTAAATCTATCGGCTATCCGTTAATGGTGAAAGCCGTAGCGGGGGGCGGTGGACGTGGCATGCGGGTGGTATCAAAGCCGGGGGAACTGGCCGAGGCGCTCGAAAGTGCGGGACGGGAAGCTGGTGCTGCATTTGGCGAAGCGCGTTTGATGCTGGAGAAGCTTGTCGAGTCACCACGCCACATCGAGGTTCAGGTGTTCGGCGATCAGCACGGGAATGCCATCCACCTCTTCGAACGCGATTGTACTCTGCAACGTCGCCATCAAAAGGTGATCGAGGAGGCCCCCGCGCCAGGCATGTCTACGGACCTGCGGAGAAAGATGACCGCCGCCGCCGTCAAACTCGCCAAGGCTGTCGGATACGCTGGTGCAGGGACCGTCGAGTTTCTGGTCGAAGGCGGTGAGCTTTCTGCAGACGCTCCGTTCTATTTCATTGAAATGAACACGCGCCTTCAGGTCGAACATCCCGTCACAGAAGCCATAACCGGGCTTGATCTCGTCGAGTGGCAACTCCGAGTCGCTGCCGGAGAGCCTCTACCGCTCGAACAAGATCAGGTCCGACATTCAGGCCACGCCGTCGAGTTACGGCTTTACGCCGAAGACCCTGCTGCAGATTTCCAGCCCTCCGTCGGCACACTTCAACGTTTTACGTTGCCGGATGACGATTGCCTGCGCGTGGACACGGGTTTGCGCCAGGGCGATGCGGTCAGCCCTTTCTATGATCCCATGATTGCAAAAGTGATCAGCCACGCTCCGGATCGCCCTGCAGCGTTGCATGCGCTCGATAATGCGCTGGAAGAACTCGTAGTCCTTGGCGTTGTGACCAATGCCAGCTTTCTCCGCGCGTTGTTAAGGCACGCAGATGTTCACAGTGGCCATCTGGACACGGGTCTCATCGCCAGAGATTTTGACAGCCTGACAGAACTGTTGCCCCAATATCGCGCGGAAGCTGTTGAGGCTGGTTTGTGGGCTCTCCTGAAGCAACAGAGTAGCAAAACCGGTAACAGAAGCTGGGACGCAGACGATAGTTTCCAGTTGGGGCCAGCGCGTCACATCGCAAGGCAAGTTCTCGTGGATGGCGCTTTGCAAGCGGTTGTTCTCGGTGTGAATGCCGCTACCCTCAGTCAACAATTTGAAATTGCTGTAACAGATCGACGAACAGCCTTTGTGTGGTGCGGTCTGCGGCAAGTCGAGCTCGTACTCGTCGATCCGGGAGCGAGCGAAGAGGCGCATGTTGCCGGCGATGGTCAAACCCGCGCGCCCATCACTGGGCGGGTTGCGTCCATCGAGGTCACGGAAGGTGAAACGATTGAGGAAGGCGCAACAGTGTTTGTCGTCGAGGCCATGAAAATGGAGCACGTAGTGCGATCGGATGTTTCAGGAACAGTCGAGCAGGTGCTGGTCGCCGTGGGCGATCAGGTTTCCAGTGGCGATCTCATTGTTGCAATTCGTTCGGCAGTTGGTGAACGCATATGACGGTCAATATCCTGAAATTGAGTGTAGGTACGGAAAGCATTGATACGCTGGAAGAGTGGCAGTCGGGGCGGATGAAAATCCGTCGTCCGAATGGCAAGACCGGAGAAGTTTGGCACACCACGCGTATGTTCCCACGCCGTCGTGAGGACGTGCTTGATGGAGGTTCAATGTACTGGGTCATTCGCGGTGTGATCCAGGTCCGTCAGAAGATCATTGATTTGCGTCCGGTCACAGGTGAAGACGGTATTGAACGCTGTGAGCTCGTTTTCGATTCAGAACTCATTCCGGTGCGGCCAGTGCCACGTCGTCCGTTCCAGGGGTGGCGCTACTTGCCCGTCGAGGACGCCCCGCCGGATCTCTCGGAATCCGGTATCAGCGTAAACGACATGCCACCGGTCATGCGTATGCAACTCGCAGAGCTTTGCCTGCTCTGATTTCAGTTTTGTTACGCTGCGGTGTCCGTATCCGTATCCGAGAGATGTGGATACCGCGTTTCCATTGCGTCGGTTGCCATCACCTTATCCCAAAACCTGAAGTACAAACCGAAGTTCACATCGTAATCATGATGATGCACGTTATGGTGCGTTGCGGTAATCAGATGTCTGCCAAACAAGCCCCGAATCCATTTGTCGGGAAAAACCTCCCAGCCCACGTGGTTCAGTACGCTTGCGAACGTCATGATTGTCAGCAGCGACAGCGCAGCACCGACGTGTAGCGGAACGATAACTGCGATGGCAGGGAGCAAGACGGCTCCGCTGAGTGACTCCCATGGACTGAACGAAAAAGCGGCCCACGGTGTTGGGTCGTGCGAAATGTGGTGCGTTCGATGGGTGGCCTCGAACAGTTTCGGATGGTGCATCGCCCGATGCGACCAGTAAAACCATGTATCGTGCAGGAACAGACACACTATCATGCTGAGAGGAATGTACCAGAGATCCGCAAGCTGGAGATCCGTGTAGAGCTGTGTTCCGCCAGATTTCCATCGCTCGATGACTATTGCACCTGCAACCGCATAGATCCCTGACGCAACCAGTGACCATTTTCTCTCATGACGGATGATTTTGATCGAGGGTTTGCGACGCGCCAGCTTGCGTGCCCACGATGACTGTCCATCACCCACCCACAACAACCAGTGAAAGAAGCCCGCAAAAATGAAATACCGTGCTGCGATAATCGCAAACAGGCCGACGGTTGTGACGATAAAAGAAGAGATCATCTGGCGAGCAAGCTCATGAGGTGTTGCGAGAACGCTGGCGGGTGCGATGCAACAATCAGGTTCTCGTCAATTGAGGTTACTACGATATTCATTTTAACGGAATGTCGAAGGATCCCAGTGTAAGGTTGCGGTCAAAAGGAACAATAATTGAGTGTTGTCTATGCCGCTTGTCGAAAAGTGCGGAGTAGCAAACTCTATGCGGAGCAATCTGGTGCAATCGTCGTTTCAGAAACGCTTCACAACCGAATCCACTGTCCCAAAAACGGGCACTGATGAAGCAACAACACGCCAGATCATAAAAACCGCACTTACGATAGAAGACGTGGCGCAGCTCGAAGATGACTGGCGCGACCTTGAGCGCAGGTCAAATGAGTCCTTTTGCTTCTTCCAGACGTATGAGTGGTGCTACAACTGGTTGAGAAAAAATGAACACTCCGATGTATGGAGCGTGCAGGGATGCCGTCCTGTCATTGTGACTGTGTTTGAAGATGGTCAGTTGCAACTCGTCTGTCCCATGATGAAGTGCCGCCTGACCGGAGGCGTGACGATCCTGACGGTCGTGGGAGAGCCACATACGCAATATGGAAACGTTCTTCTTGCTCCCGTTGCGGACCCTACGCCCTGGTTCAAAGCGCTCTGGCAGGAACTTGGACGTATTCCGGACGTGGATACAATCCGTTTCAACGCAGTTCCGGCGAAAAGCCCGTTCGCGTCATTCCTGTCAGCGCACGCCACGCGTGTTGAAGTGCCGAACGAAACGGCATTCATGGACTTTTCGTCCTTCCCTGATTGGGCTGCGTTTCAGTCGACACAAGGCACCAGCATGCGCCGTGGGCGGGCCAAGCGTCGCAACAAACTGGCACGCGAAGGGGATGTGACCTTCCACGTGCTTCGTCAAGGGGATGAGGGGTTTACGGACGCTGTAATCGACGCCGCTCGTATGAAACAGGACTGGTTGCGGGAAACCGGGCGCGTAAGCCTTGGAGTATCGTGGACCCTGCTCGCAGAGTTTCTGGCAGAATACCCGCGCAACCCCGATCCTTCCTCAGGTATAATTGCACATGCCATACGGCTGGACGGGCGCAACATCGCGATCGAGGTCGGTTTCATCAGAAACCAGGAATACTACAGTTTTCTTGGTGGTTTTGACTGGGAGATGAATGCGTTCTCCCCTGGAAAAATCCAGATCGAAATGTCATTCCGCTGGTTTCTTGAGAACGGTATCCGAAGGTTTGATTTTCTTCCTAATCCCGCTGACTACAAGGCCGGATGGACGAATGAACGCATGGCTGTTTTCGGTTTCGTCTATCACAACACATTACGCGGGCGGTTGAACGAAGCTCTTTTCGGCGCCGCGGCTCGTCAAAAAGTCAAACAGATCTATTATCGCATTCCGAAGAACTTTCGCGCGCTCGCCAGCAGCACGTATCAGGTGCGTTAACCAGGATGTCAGCAACCACGGGAACGACGCCTCCGTCAGGTGAACATACGACACATCTCACCAACCTGTGGCAACGCCATGGGGCGACAGTTGTTGCCTTTGCAATCCGCGTACTGAGCGCCGTTCTGGTCTTTGTACTCCAGGTGTTTCTTGCGCGCAGCATGGCGCTGGAAAGCTATGGCCTGTTCATCACGGCTTCCACCTGGATTATCGTGATTGCCGGTTTTTCAGTTCTTGGGTTCGGTGAGTCAGCACAGCGCTTTCTACCTCGCTACATTCTGCGAGAGCGTTGGCAGGAAGCACAAAGGTTTTTTCACTTCGGACTGGCCGCAACGGTCGGGGTCGCACTCTGCATCGCATTCTGTGTTGCTGTTTTCGCCGTGGCAACATGGCCGGAGGAGAACGTCTACCGCACAGTCGTACTCCTTATTGCGATTGGTCTGCCGTTCGCAGTTGCAGATTTCTTCCTTGAAGGGGTCGGTCGCGCCATGGGCTGGTTCAAGTTGGCGATTGTTCCGACATACATCATCCAGCCAGTTCTCATGGTCGGGGTCTTGATTGTGGCGGTTTATGCCGGTGCCGAGATTTCCGTTGTTCTTGCAGGTTCTACGCTCATAGCAGTGACTGCGGTTCTGACCTTCGCGAAAGGTGTGATCATCGCACGCCGGTTGCGTGTAGCGGCTGGATACCCGGATGTAGCGCGCAGACAATCGACGCCATCTTTGCAACCTTCCGTGTGGAGCCGTCATTGGCTCCGCGCATCCCTCCCTCTCATGGCCGTATACGGGATGGACGACTTCCTGGTTTACTCAGATGTCTTGCTGCTCGGTCTGTTAGCGACACCTCAGGATGTCGGCATTTATATCGCGGCGGTGCGGTGTCTCGCCATTGCGAATTTCATCCACTACGCATTCATGCTTGTCACGGCTCGAAAGTTTTCACTGGCCAACAGTGGAACAGACCGGCACGCTTTGCAGCGTGAAGTGCAGGAGGCGTCGCAGGCAACATTTCTGCTCACAGTCCCCGCCGTCCTCATCACACTCGCTGCAGGATATCCGTTGCTGCGTCTGTTCGGTGAAGCTTTCACCGCAGCATGGCCTGTGATGATCATACTGGGCGCCGGTTTTATTGTGCGCGCTTCCATCGGCCAGGCCTTCGATCTTCTTGCTGTTACGGGCCACGCGCGCGCCATTGTCTGGATTTCCATCACGTGTCTGGTAGCGAATGTACTGTTGTCGCTCGCATTGATCCCTCTGTTTGGCCTCATCGGTGCCGCAGCTGCGACCTCTGCTGTAATGATGTTCCGTGTAATCGGCCTGGCGCTCGCCACAGAACGGTTAACCGGAATTTCCTCCATAGCGTTCATCACAGCGCCGAGGTTGGCACGCAACCTGCCTTGAGCAGTGCGGATAGTGACGCCGTGGATCGCCTCTACGCATCCCTGTCCGAGTGAGCGAACCCGTTTTCCTGATCAGAATGGACTGCCTCGATATGACAATTGCGTCCTCGCGAAGTGTCGCTGCCGTTTTACGCCCAGAACGGTCCTGCAGCATGGTTTTTACGCTGTTGCTCGCCACATGGGTTCTAATGTTCACCTGGCAACCGAGCTTGGGCGCTGACGGTGAGGTGCATCCAACCAGTTTCATCGCTCCACTGGAACGTGACCGCCCGTATCGCCTCGTCGTGATAGGTGATTCCGTTGGCGCCAACCTCGCCGATGGTTTGCGATGGACATTCCGCAGAGGGCGCAATGTCAAGGTTCGCAAGCAGACAAAAGCTGGCACAGGGTTCGTACGAACGGATGTTTACAACTGGCAGCGCGTTATTCGCCGTCTCGCACGCCGCCGAAAGGCCGATATTATCGTCATGCTGATCGGTGGAAACGACCGGCAGGATATGCGTGTGCGAGGACGCCGCCACGAGCGGTTCAGCAAATCCTGGCGGATCGAGTATGTGAAACGACTTGAGACGGCAGCCCGTATGCTCCGAAAGAGCGGCGCAGCAGTATACTGGGTTGGCTTGCCGAACGTGCGCTCCCGGCGCATGTCACGCGACTACACCCGCTTCAACGCGGACTACGAGCGCGTATCGCAGAGGTACGGATTGAAATACATCGATATTCGGCACCTGTTTGTCACGCGAAACGGTGGCTACAGCGATTACGGGAAGAACCTGGATGGACGCCGCGTGCGATTGCGCGACCGTGACGGGATTCACATGAGTAACTCCGGGTCCAAGCTCCTCGGGCGCTACATTGCAGACCACATTGAGAACGACATGCCTCGAAAAGGCAATCGAAGTGCAAATGCCGGGAGCACAACACGTTTCGTTCGAAAGCGTATCTCTCAATAGTGCTCCTCGCGCAATGACATATGGTTTTCCGAATAATCCGTGGCATGAATGTTGCTCCGCGTTAGGATCTTATTAACGACGGAAGCACGCGGCTTGGTAGCGCCGTAGTTACCGGCGCATGAAGTCAGGACGATACCGCGATATGCTTTTCCCAACGCTGGAATTCGGATTGTTCTTCATGTTGGTCTTCGGCATCAGCTGGACGCTGTCCGATCGTCTTGATCTGCGCAAACTGTTCCTGCTTGGAGTCAGTTACTTTTTCTATGGATTCTGGGACTGGCGGTTCCTGGCACTTCTTTTCGCAAGTTCGTGCATCAACTACCTTGCCGGACTGGCCTTGTCATACGAGCGCCGTTCCGCCGGACGGAAATGGATCGTTGCCACTGCCATCGTCGCAAACCTCGCGATACTTGGGTTCTTCAAATATTTTGGCTTTTTCGTTACGTCGATTTCGGAAGTGCTGGTCGCTGTCGGTTTGGCACGCGACATCCCGCTCTTGAACATCATCCTTCCGATCGGCATCTCGTTCTTCACATTCCAGGGCATCTCCTATGTTATCGATATCTATCGCGATGATATCAAACCGGTACGCAATCCGCTGGACCTGTTCCTCTATATTTCCTTCTTCCCGCAACTGGTAGCTGGTCCGATCGTCCGCGCATCAGATTTTCTTCCGCAGCTGAACGTACGCCCGAAGCTGACCAGCGAAACCGTATCCTTTGGCTTTCTCCTGATACTGGTCGGCTTGTTCAAAAAAGTTGTGGTGGCGAGTTATCTTGCGACGGAAATCGTCGATGATGTGTTCTCCATGCCGGACGCTTATTCCAGTCTCGACCTCTACTTCGCCGCACACGCCTTCGTCGTGCAAATCTATTGCGATTTCTCAGGTTACAGCGATATCGCCATCGGTGTTGCCGCTCTGCTCGGATACACCTTCAAGAAGAACTTTGATCGCCCCCTCAGCGCCTCATCACTCCAGGAACTCTGGCAACGCTGGCACATCTCATTGACGAGTTGGCTGCGTGATTACCTTTATCGCCCGTTGAAAGGGGCGAAACGCGGCAAGTCGCATATGTACCGCAACCTCGTCATCACAATGATGGTTGCAGGACTGTGGCATGGTGCGGCCTGGACGTTCATCATCTGGGGCACGCTTCAGGGCTTGATGCTTATCGGCGAGCGGTGGCTCAAGGGCGAAGTGCGCCAGCAGCAACGCGATGCGGACGAGAACGCTGTGCCGATGTCCGAGCGCTCCCCTCTCTTGCGCGCTGCGGCTCAGGTCTCGCGCATTCCGATGTTCGGGTGGATTGTGACGTTGAACGCGTTCGCGCTCACTTCCGTGTTCTTTCGGGCTGCTGACCTCTCCACAGTCAGTGCATATTTTTACGGCTTGCTGCAGTTCACAATGTCTCCAGAGGTTTTCACCCCCTTCGTGGCAATCCTGATCTTCGGCAGTATCGCCGCACAGTTCAGATCGCCGGAGACGCTCGTGCAGTACGCAAGAACGCTTCGGAAGCTTAAACCAATGACTGCCGGCGTGTTTATGGGGCTCGCTTTGCTGACCATTGAAATGATCGGCCCGGACGGCGTTGCTCCCTTCATCTACTTTCAGTTCTGAGGCCTGTCATGATCACCAGCGATCCATTCGAAACTGACGACGTTGCAAGCCTGAAAGAGCGCAAGGAAACCGAGGAAACTCTCGCGTCCGTCCGCCATGCAGGTATAGCGATGGTTGTCGCAGCTGCAGTGCTCCTGACTTTCAATTCGGCAGGGTTGCAAACATGGACCCGCAATCTTGATGGGAATACCATGACGGATCGCTGGGTGACGGAGGCCGACAACTGGCACAACCTGATGGCGCGTCTCGGATTCGCAGGGCCAAAAGATGCAGTTCAAACGGCCATTGCCGAAATTCGTGAAATCGAATGGCCCGGTGGTGTCGATGCAGCACACGCAGATGAAGTTGATTTGGATGACGAGGTCGATGTTGACGCGCAATAGGCACGACGCCAGTTTTGTCGGTGTTTGTATCAAAAACAAAAAAGCAGCCCGGGACGTTCCCGTCCGGGGCTGCTTGTCGTCGTAATATCAGTGAATTACACCGAGTAGTACATATCGAATTCAACCAAGGCGTCCCGTTATGGGCGCCCTGGTTTTTCCGTGAGCCGTCACTCTACCGTTAGACAGAGTAGTACATATCGAATTCAACCGGATGTGGAGTCATCTCGAAGCGTTCGACTTCTTCCATTTTCAACTCGATGTAACCGTCGATCTGGTCGTCGGTGAAGACGTTACCTTTCTTGAGGTAATCGCGGTCCTCATCGAGACACTTCATGGCCTCACGTAGCGAGCCGCAAACCGTTGGGATTGCAGACAGCTCTTCCGGTGGAAGCGCGTAAAGGTCCTTGTCCATCGGCTCGCCCGGATGGATCTTGTTCTCGATGCCGTCAAGGCCGGCCATAAGCATGGCCGCAAACGCCAGGTACGGGTTCGCGGTTGGATCCGGGAAGCGGACTTCCATGCGCTTGCCCTTCGGGTTCGACACATAAGGAATACGGCAGGATGCGGATCGGTTGCGTGCCGAGTACGCCAGCAGAACCGGCGCTTCGTAGCCCGGCACCAGACGCTTGTACGAGTTTGTCGACGGGTTCGTGAAGCCGTTCAGCGATTTGGCGTGTTTCAGGATGCCACCGATGTAGTGCAGGCAAGTCTCTGACAAATCGGCATACTGGTTACCTGCAAAAATTGCGTCACCATCCTTGAAGATCGACTGGTGCACGTGCATGCCCGTACCGTTGTCACCAAACACCGGTTTCGGCATGAACGTTGCGGATTTGCCGTAAGCCTGCGCCACGTTGTGAACCACATACTTGTAGATCTGCAGGTGGTCGGCAATTTTCGTCAGCGAACCGAACTTGATACCAAGCTCGTGCTGCGCGGCAGCGACTTCGTGGTGATGTTTTTCCACTGTCACGCCCATTTCCGTCATGACGGACAGCATCTCGGAGCGGATGTCCTGGCAACTGTCCACAGGTGGTACGGGGAAATATCCGCCCTTCGTGCGTGGCCGGTGGCCGAGATTGCCCATCTCGTACTGCGTATCCATGTTGGACGGCAGTTCGGAGGAGTCGAGGCGGAAAGACGTGTTGTAAGGTTCGGATGAAAACCGAACGTCGTCGAAAATGAAGAATTCAGCTTCTGGTCCAAAAAACGCTGTGTCGCCAATGCCGGTTTGCTTGAGATAAGCTTCCGCCTTGCGTGCGACACCGCGAGGGTCGCGCTCATACAACTCACCCGTGCCTGGTTCGACGATATCACAGAAGATCGCCATCGTTGTCTGGGCGAAGAAAGGGTCGAGGTGTGCTGAATCCGGATCGGGCATCAGAGTCATGTCGGACTGGTCGATGTCCTTCCAGCCTGCGATCGACGATCCGTCGAACATCATGCCGTCCGAGAACATGTCGTCGTCCACCGTGATGATGTCCTGCGTGACATGCTGAACCTTGCCGCGTGGATCTGTAAACCGCAGATCAACGAACTTCACATCGTTGTCCTTGATCATCTTCATGACATTGCTTGCGTCAGCCATTTGAACTCCCCTGTGGATTGGCTTTCAGTTTTGTATGAGATTGTCCGCATTCGTTCTGCGGGCGCAGTTATTACGACTTTGCGCGATTTGCCGCCGGGTCTATCAGTCTTGTGGAGTCACACCAACTGTGTTCGGCAACCTGGGCGCGCTTGTTGTGGATTGTCTTGGAACGGCGTCAGACGGCATCGTTTCCGGTTTCACCCGTCCGGATGCGGATTGCGTCGAGGACGTCGGTTACGAAAATCTTGCCATCACCGATACGTCCGGTCTTGGCCGCCGTCTGAATGCCCTCGACGGCCTTGTCCAGCATGTCATCGGCCAGCACAATCTCCACCTTCACTTTTGGAAGGAAGTCAACGACGTACTCGGCACCGCGGTACAATTCCGTGTGCCCTTTCTGGCGACCAAACCCCTTGGCTTCGGTCACTGTGATCCCCTGGAGGCCGATTTCCTGGAGTGCCTCTTTAACTTCGTCCAGTTTGAACGGCTTTATGATTGCTTCAATCTTTTTCATAAGTGCATCATCTCGCTGCATCAGATGTGGCACCGCAGTCGTACGGCACGCATGACTGGTTTAGCATTGCTTGTGCCAAGTCGTTAACGGTGAAATAAACACATATATATCAATGCCTTATTTCAAGTCTGCGCAATTCAACGCCATCAGAAAGTGGTGTCGATGACTAGAAAGCAATCAAAGTGCACAAAAATTATGCAACTCACGATTGAGACGCCCCGCCTTCTTCTACGGCCAAATACATTGAATGACTGGGATATCGGAATCCAGGTTCTCTCAGATCCTGAAGTCATGCGTTACGTCGGCGCCCCCCTGTCTCCCGAAGATGTTCGAAAGCACATGCCGACGTTCATCCGTCGCAGTGCAGGTGGTGCCATCGGGATCTGGATTGCAGAGCACAGGGCGACCGGCGAGAAGATCGGGGATGGTATTCTGTTGCCGCTTCCCATCGAAGCAGATGACACAGAGTGGGAACTCATGGGGGGCGATGAGATGCCGGATCGGGACATCGAGGTTGGGTACCTGCTCAAACCATCAGCGTGGGGCCACGGATATGCCTCGGAGATCTGCGCAGCGCTCATCGATTTTGGGTTTGAGAACACGAACCTCGAAGAGATTGTTGCAGTCACGGACCCGGACAACGGAGCGTCCAGGCGCGTTCTGATCAAGTGCGGCCTGATCAACCACGGTATGCGTCGTGCGTATGGTGGCGAAACGACAGACTTCCGCATCAGTCGTGCAGCCTGGGAGCGCAATCAGTCGTGACGTATAGCCATGATGCCTTTCCTATCGAAATTCTTCTGCCGCGTCAGATGGCGGAGGCGGATCGTTTGACAATCGAAGCGGGCGCGCCCGGCATCGAGCTCATGGAACGCGCGGGCGCGGCCGTCGCACACGAAGCCGCCGACATGCTGCCGGACTATGGTCGTGTCCTCGTGGTATGCGGACCCGGTAACAACGGTGGTGATGGATATGTTGCGGCGCGCTTGCTGGAACAAAGCGCGTATCGCGTCACGGTAGCAGCACTTGATCCCGACAAGCCCTTGAAGGGGGATGCCGCGCTTGCTGCTGCGCGCTGGAACGGCGCGGTTACTGCGATGATCGAGACCAACGTCGCGCAATTCAATCTGATCATCGATGCTGTTTTCGGCACAGGGATAACCGGCAAGCTCGTCGGTCCTGCCGCGGACTGCATCAACATGATCAATGGGGCTGGTATTCCGGTACTCGCAGTGGATGGGCCAAGCGGTTACGACCTCGCGGACGGAACTACAACTGAACCGTTTATCCGGGCAGCACGCACCGTCACGTTTTTTCGTCTCAAACCTGGACATCTCCTACAGCCTGACAACCCCTGCGGTGAAATCAAACTCCACCAGATCGGTATTTCGCCAGACGTCTTGCGTCATGTCTGGAACCGGGACGGCACAATATCCCTGAATGATCCGAAAGTCTGGCGCGACGGGTTTCCAATACCGTCCGCGAATGGACACAAATATACCCGCGGCCATGCCGTTGTTGTGTCTGGAAAAGCGAGTGCGACCGGGGCAGCCCGTCTTGGTGCACGTGGCGCTCTGCGCGTTGGTGCGGGGCTCGTTACTGTCGCAAGTCCACCTGATGCTGTCCTCGTGAATGCTGCGCATCTCACGGCGATCATGTTGCAGAAGTTCCGTGGAGCGGAAGGGTTGTCTGACCTCCTCGCAGACAAGAGGAAAAATGCAGTCCTGATCGGTCCTGGAGCTGGCGTGAACGATGACACGAAAGCCAACGTCCTGATGTGTCTCGGATCATCTGCGCACGTTGTGCTGGATGCGGACGCATTAATGTCGTTCGTCGATACACAACAGGAACTCTACGACGCCATCTCTGCAAAGATATATGGCGCAGTCGTTCTCACGCCACATGCTGGCGAGTTCAAACGCTTCTTTGAGGACGACGGTCACGACAGTCCTGCGAAAGTTCGCATGCAAGCTCGGAGCATGAGGTGCGTGGTCGTTGCAAAGGGGCCGAGTACAATCATTGGCGCACCGGACGGTCGCATCGCCATAAACACGAACGCCCCACCAACCCTCGCCACTGCTGGCTCGGGGGATGTTCTCGCCGGCTTCATAACGGGATTACTTGCGCAAGGCATGTCTGCTTTCGAAGCCTCCTGCGCGGCCGTCTGGCTCCACGGCGCATGCGCCAAAGCATTCGGTCCGGGTTTGATCGCGGAAGATTTGCCGGAAATACTGCCGCAGGTGTTGCGCACGTTCGACTGACGGCTTTGAGCGTCGAGCAAGCACGTCACCCACGCCCCTTGCTCACCGCGTTCATCCGGGACTCAGCTTCGAGAAACGCTGTAATATCGTCCCGCATAGACGGTTGTTCGCCGCCGAGTCCGGTTAACGCGAACAACTCATCTATTGTGATAAACCGGCGTCCGGCGTGGTCATAGATTCCAGCCTTGATCAGGGCAACGGCAGCCAACTGACCATCACGCTTCCCACCGTCAAAAACAAAACGATGCTCGAAGAACAGTTGCGTATCGAGCCAGCCGACAATGCGGCTTTCAAGTCTGAATTTCTGCCAGCACCGCATTTCGCGCACGAAACGAGCGGTCGCGGTGGTCGCAACCGGAACCCATTTGTTCTTCAGCACGATCTTCAGCAGACCGCAACGCGCGGTCCAGTCCATGCGTCCGAGATCCATGAGCGTCAGGTAACGCCCGTTGTTCATATGCAAGCTGGTGTCGAGATCATTTGGCCAGACGCGCAGGTTCAGTTGCGAAACATCTTTCGTGTGCGTGAGCGCCGCGCCGCGCCATGCAGCGAGCAGCACGCGGATCAGGCGAAACCAGAGGTTCATGGGCGTGGTCCATCAGAGGTCTTGGTTCTTGTGCGCTGATACAGTAAGCACGCGGCACCGGACAGAGGCCAAACCGCACAGCGAGAAGGATGCCGCATGACCACCTACAGGATTGCAACGATTGCCGGAGATGGCATCGGCAACGAGGTTGTGCCGGAAGGCATCAAGGTTCTGGAGGCGGTGGGGCGTAAGCACAACATCGAATATCAGTGGGACGCATTCGATTGGTCCTGCGAGCGTTATCACAAGATCGGTGCCATGATGCCGGACGATGCGCTGGATCAGATCCGTGGTCACGATGCGATCTATCTGGGCGCCGTTGGTTTCCCTGGCGTGCCTGATCACGTTTCACTCTGGGGCCTCCTTATCCCGATCCGCCGGGAATTCCGCCAGTACATCAATCTGCGTCCGGTGCGATTGTTCGAGGGACTGAAGTCGCCATTGGTTGACCGCAAACCCGGTGAAATCGACTACTGGATCGTACGCGAAAACAACGAGGGGGAATATTCCTCCATCGGCGGCCGTCTCTACGAGGGTACGGATGAGGAAGCGGCCTTCCAGCAATCTGTGTTCACCCGCAAGGGCACGGATCGTGCGATGAAATATGCGTTCGAGTTGGCCAGATCACTCGGGCGTGACAGCGTGACCTCAGCGACCAAATCCAATGGCATTTCGATCTCCATGCCGTACTGGGACGAGCGCTTTGCTGCAATGTCGAAAGCCTATCCGGATATCAAGACGCAACAATTCCACATTGATATCCTCGCCGCACATTTCGTGCAGCATCCGGACTGGTTCGATGTGGTTGTGGGGTCGATTCTCTTCGGTGATATCCTTTCCGATCTGGGTCCGGCAACGACGGGCACGATCGCCATTGCACCGGGCGGCAACATCAATCCGGAACGGGACTTCCCATCCATGTTCGAACCGGTGCACGGATCGGCTCCGGATATTGCAGGGCAGGGGATTGCGAACCCGATCGGTCAGATCTGGTCAGGCGCAATGATGCTGGATCACCTCGGGGAAGCAAGAGCAGCGGCAGAAATCGTGAGTGCGATTGAAACAGTCATCCGCGACGGCACGAGCCTGACACGGGATATGGGTGGGACCGCCAACTGCGCAGAACTGGGCGATGCGATTACTTCGATTGTTTCAGGCTGACGAAGTCACGATCGTTGACAGCTTTCGGGGCCACAGCGCCCGTTGCTTCACGGCGTTCAGGAACGAGCCGCGCTTTTGCCGCCTTGATGCGCGCATAGGCGCTACGGATGCGCGCCATTGAAATGCGACCTGAAGCAACTGCAGTGCGAATGTGACCATGAATCGCATCAACCGTTGCGGTGCTCCCTTTGGCCGCATCCGAGAAGAGGATAATATCGTTGCCGGCTTCAACGGCGCGCACAGCGCGTTCCTTGAGAGAGAACCGGCGTTTCACCGCCGCCATCTCCATGTCATCCGTGATCACGATCCCACGAAAGCCAAGACGGCCACGCAACTCATGTGTGATCGCAACCTTTGAGAGTGATGCCGGAATGCGGCCGGATTTCCCAGAGAACTGAGGATGATAAAGATGCCCGACCATCACCATGTCCGGTCCCGTCTTGTCCGAAAGCATCTGGTACGGTGCGAGTTCTACACGGTTCCAGGTCTTGGTCAGATCAACGAACTGGCGGTGGCTGTCCGCCCAGCTTGATCCGTGTCCAGGGAAATGTTTCGCCGCCGTCATCACGCCAACACGTCGGTGAGCTGAAATGAATGCGCGCGCATAAGGCATGACAGATGCAGGGGTCTTACCATAGGCACGGCGCAAACGCCCGATGATCGGGTTGCGCCGATTGCGGTTGAGATCGACCACGGGTCCGAAGTTCATGTTGAGTCCGGCACGTTTCAACTCGCTGGCCAGTTGGTCGTAGATCTTCTCGGCCTGGGCCGGTTTGTAACGTGACGCCATGCGTCCCGCGGACGGAATGCGTGCAAACCCCTGGCCGCGGCGCAAGCGTTGAACCGAACCACCTTCCTGGTCGACGGAAATGAACGGTGGCAGATCTGCACCGGAGCTATGGAGCGCGGATGTGAGTTCGAGCAACCGCTTCCGGTTCGATACATTGCGCTGCATCATGATCACACCGCCGATGCGACCGTGTTTCAGCATTGAAATCACACGACGTGCGCCCGCAGACCGTTTGGTCGTGCCATGAAAGCCAACCATGATCATCTGGCCAATCATGCGGTCCAGTTCACGGGTCTTCCTGGACTGCTTTTTCTGCGTTTCGAGCAAACGGGCGATTGCATCGACCGGTTTGCCAAATCCAGCCGTAGTGGGAGCTGGCGGATCTGCAAGCGCCGTTGAAGCAAGGCCTGTGGTGAGGACAACAGACAACGCAGTCGCCAAAGCAACGCCGCGCGTCTCGAACAATTGAACAAACATAAAAACGCTCACTGAACCCCAAATTCGTGGGCAAGTACCAAGCATACCTCAGGATCGCCGCCTTTGGCGAGGACATCAGTACGCAAATCATTGATTTCGATGGTACTTGGAACCATCAACAGGGCCAAATCATGCTATTGAACATGTTGAAGATGTGTTGAGGAACGTCGGAATGTTTCAATATGGAACGCGTTCTCGATGCCGGATTGCGGTTTTCGTAACGCTGATCACCCTGTTTTCTGTAGTGAGTCCGGCAGGCGCGCAGACGGCGGAGGGTGTTGAACTCGCGCTCGAACCGCAACCAGACTCGGGCGTGGTAACATCTGTAAATCCGGCCACCGCGATCGATGACGGTGCCGCCGCACTCATGGCCGGGCAACCGGCGCAGGCCGTCGCGAACTACACGGTGGCGCTGGCGACAGACACTTTGACACGTGAGAAGCGTGCGATCTTGCTCAATGATCGGGGGGTCGCACTCTGGCGGGACGGGCAGGGGCCACAGTCCATCGCAGACTTCAACAAGGCCGTGAGCCTCTATCCGGAATATGCAGCCATATACAACAATCGTGGCACCGTGTTGCTGGGTCTGGGGCTCGTCGATGAAGCCATTCGGGATTTCAACCGCGCAATTCTACTCGGACCACGCTACGCAACGGCCTATAACAACCGTGCTGCGGCGCACATGCGACGCAAGTCCTATGACCGGGCTCTGGATGACTACAGCAAAGCCGCGGCATTACGCCCTGGAGATGCCATCGCATTTCTTGGGCGTGGGCGGACACATCTTAATGCCAATCGTCCCTTTGCGGCAGAGCGGGATTTCACCAAAGGTATCTCGCTCGCGCCAAAGCTGGTCGAACTCTATGAACAGCGCCGTGTTGCGCGACTTGCCATCGGTCGGCGTGATGGGGCGTTCAGCGACCTTGATCAAACGGTGGCGCTGCGCAGCGATTCTGCAGATGTCTTCGTGGCGCGCGGAAACGCTTATCTCGATAGAAACCAGAAAAAGCTCGCGTTGCGCGATTTCGACGCTGGTATTGCGTTGAATCCCAATAGTGTTGATGCCCATGTCGGTCGTGCCCGGGTCATGTTGCTCTATCGAGCTGTCGGCAAGGCGCGTGAGACAATCGATGCGGCGCTCGTAATCGCGACATCCGCTGCAGATGCACTTGCTGTCCGCGGCGCAGTCATTGCTGCTGAAGGAGATCCGGAGCGCGGCATGGCCGAAATCAAGGCTGTGTTGCGACGTCATGAGAAGAATGTCGTTGCGTATCTCATGAAGGGGCTGGTTCTGGAGCAAGTTGGAAACACGGACAACGCCATCATCGCGTACCGCTCCGCACTAATTCACGATCCTGGGAACCTGACTGCGGCACGCGCGTTGAAACGTTTGAAAGTAGAGATCGAGCCTGCCAGGTCACGCATCGTTGCCGGGGCCGGTCTCGATGGCTGGCGCGTTCATGTTTCCAGTAAGGCACGGTATTTCGCAACACACGAGAAATACGCCGGTTTGGAAGTGCCGCTGGAAGTCTATGGGAAGGTCAAACCCCGACTTCTGGACTGGGAGCAAAAAACGGGCGTTTTTCGTGGCATAGGCGTGTTGCGCTACACGGCAGGCCACCGGCGCGTAAAAAACAAGAAGGCGGTTATTGAGCAAGCAGCCATTGTTGATTTGAACGCCCGTGTCGTTCAAGGACTGGAGCCGGTCCGCATCGGCGACAAGGCGGCGCTGTGGAGTTGGGAAGACGGCACGTTGACGGTGCGTGGGATCGACGGCCTCGTGAATACATTCGGTCTGCGTCGGGCGATTGCGCAACGTAAGAAACCGTCATCCAGACGACAGGCGAGACAGTCCGATTGGCTGGCAGACCCATGGGGAATTAACGGGACGCGAACACGTCCGCGAACACAAAAACGTCGAACAAATCGACGGCAGCAGCGCCGGAGAAAAAAGAAGAAGTCGCTCTTTGATCTAATCTTTCAATAGTGCCGTATGCATTTGGACAGCTGTCGCCCGTCCATGCCCACTGATATCTTTCACAAACGAACACTGCAGGACAACACCATGGCGGACGCGCCTATCATCTGCTGGTTTCGCCAGGACCTCCGTCTCGCGGATCACCCGTCACTGACCGCTGCGGTGAAAAGCGGTGCGGTGGTTATCCCTGTCTATATTCTGGACGAAGACCCATCAGCGCAATGGAAGCCCGGTGGAGCAAGCCGGTGGTGGTTGCATCACAGCCTCGAGAGATTGTCGATTGCGCTCGAAGCTGTAGGATCGCGCCTGATACTTCGCAGCGGTTCACCGCACAGTGTCCTTGCAAAACTTGCAATGGAAACAAATGCCACGCAGGTGCAATGGACCCGTTGCTACGAACCCGCAGCTCGCGCACTGGATGATATCGTCAAGGCCACGCTTGAGAAGCAAAACGTGACATGCAAGCGCTTCGCCGGAACATTGATGTTTGAGCCGGAGGAAATCGCAACGGGATCCGGAACACCTTATAAAGTTTATACTCCATTCTGGCGGGCGTGTCTTGCTGCATCGGCAGGAATCAAACCGCTCAAGACGCCCAAGGCGTTTGCAGTTCCTGCCAAATGGCCCAAAAGCGACCAATTGAAAGATTGGTCGCTTCTCCCGACCAAACCAGACTGGTCCGCCGGCTTCGATGCACTCTGGACGCCGGGGGAAAATGGGGCCCAAGCCAAGTTGAAAACCTTTCTCAGTGGCGCTGTGACAGATTATGCAGGCGACCGGGATCGCCCTGACCGACCCGGCACATCGCAATTGTCACCGCACCTGCATTTTGGAGAAATAAGCCCACGCCAGGTCTGGACAGCCACCCAACACGCTGCGGCCCGTTCTGGCGATGACAACGGTACCGCCAAGTTTCTCGCTGAAATCGGATGGCGTGAGTTCACACATCATCTCCTTTATCACTGGCCAACATTACCGGAGGAACCGTTTCGTCCCGAGTTTGTGGAATTTCCATGGACACGCAATGCGGGACATCTCAAGGCCTGGCAGAAGGGGCAGACCGGCTACCCCGTTGTGGACGCGGGGATGCGTCAACTCTGGCAAACAGGCTGGATGCATAACCGCGTGCGCATGATCGTCGCTTCATTCCTGATCAAGCACCTGTTGATCCCGTGGCAGGACGGAGAGGCATGGTTCTGGGATACGCTTGTGGACGCGAACCTCGCGAGCAACGCAGCCGGTTGGCAATGGGTTGCCGGCTCCGGTGCGGACGCCTCACCCTATTTCAGGATTTTCAATCCCATAACCCAGGGTAAGAAGTTTGACCCGGATGGAAAATATGTCCGAGAGTTTGTGCCCGAACTTGCAGAACTTCCGAGCAACTTCATTCATGAACCATGGACAGCTGATCCGGTCACATTGCGCGCATCCGGCGTGGTCCTCGGGGAAACATATCCTGAACCGATTGTCGATCATGCGGAAGCCCGCAAGCGTGCTCTCGAAGGCTACGCACAGGTGCGAGGCCCCTCAAAGAGCTAGTTCTGTTTGCTGCGCGCTTCGGTTAACTCTGCTGTCGTGTCCGTCAAGCGCGTTGCCAGAACACGCATCATTTCAATCGAGAGGTCGGGGAATTCCCGGATCATGTTCAGCAACTGATCTTTCATGATCCGCAGTGCAATCAGTTTGGTGGTGGCCCGCACGGTTGCCGTTCGCGGCGTGTCGCAAAGAATGCCGATTTCGCCGACCAGGGCGTTCTTTTTCAAGCTTGTCACGACGATTTCGCCGCTCTCACCGTTGACGATCACATCAGCTTCCCCGTCAATGATGACGAAAGCATCCTCCCCGTCGTCGCCCTGCTTGAACAGGTCCTGATTGGCATCAAAAGCGATGCGTTGCGACGTGAACGCGAGCAACTTCAGTTTGGCTGGATCGACGTTCGCAAACAGCGGAATGCGCCGCAGCGTTGCAACTTCGTCCTGAATGCTGTTCATGTATTTTATCCCTTCACGTCACATTTTCGGTTGCGCTTCACGAGCAATATCTGATCATGAGATCAAATTCGCGAAACGACTCGTCCGATTCAGAAGGTCCTGAGGCGTGCCATCTTCCACAAGTCGCCCGCTTTCGAACACCAGAACGCGATCGAATACAATTGCATTCTTTGTGTTCATGAGCACCCAGTATGTTGCGAAGCTGGCGCGATCGCCGTCGCCCGTTCCTTCTTTCAGGACACGCTTCATGATCTTTGTTTGTGAGCGTGCACTCAGTGCACTCAGTCCACGGTTCACGACCAGGATGTCAGGGCGCTTGATCAGTGCGCGCGCCAACCCGACTTTCTGGCGTTGTGATCCCGTAAGTCGGCGCCCGCCTGTACCAACTGTGAATTCCAGCCCCGCATCGAAGACAAGGCTGTTCATGTCTAACTCATTGAGCAGTTCACGAAAAACGATGCGCAGTTTTTCGGGGCCATCCGCAACGCCATAGGTCAACCGTCCGAAGAGGATATTATCCTGCAGTGTGGCGCCCGGATTATAAGTTTCGGGATTGTAGAACCAGACAGCGTCCGGATCATGATCTGGAAGGGTTTCGAAAACGGTTTTCCGCGCATCGAGTAAAGCTTGCCTGAAATCGTTGTCGAGGAGGTTCAGGCGATGTTGCGGTTCAATGTAAGTGAGGGCAAGCCTGAGAAATGCAGCTTTCTCATCGTCATTAGCCGTGTCGAATGATTGACTGGCATCGCGTGCCAGGCGTCCACGATAAGTTGGTAATTCGTCTGGCGTCATGAACGTCAGTTGTTCGAGGAATGGATTGCTCGGCTCCAGATCCGCAAACAATTCCACCATCGTCTCGGCAATCCGGCGGCCCATTGCAAACAAACGCTCATCCAGCTTGGTGTCACGCAGCAGCGAGCGCACAAAACTGTTTTCTGGCGCCTGCTGGGATTCGTAGGCCGGGTTACGCGCACGACCGAAGATCAGGTTCCCGGCGACGGTCATCTGATCGTTGTAAGTCTCGGGATTGAAGGCTTCGATAAGGTGGCCCAGGTCTGGTGAGTCGATCCGCTTTCTCATCGCCACGCGTGCTTCGAGTATTTTTTCGGACCAGTCGGCATGCCGTTCCAGGTCAAGTCGACTTCTCAAGCCCAGGTCGAACACGTCACTGTCAAGTTCCACAAGCCGCAGAATATCCTGCAACTTCACCTTGAGTTCCGTGGGGCCTGAAACGCCGGCTGCGTCATAGTCGATCCAATCGGCATCGATGATCGGAAGTGGATTGCCGGACGCGCGCGCTTCAAGAATTTCTATAGCGGGAAGTTCGGGTGTGTTTCCGTTCTGGCCAGGAGCCCGTTTGAGTCCATAAAGAACGCAATCCGTCAGCGTCACGTTCTGGAGCGTTGGCTCGCCACTGACATAGGCAATGCGTTGCCCCGTCAACGCTTCGCTGACTTCACTCAGATCTGTGTTGTTGATCCGAATGCGGCCTGACGTTGGAGGATGGAGTCGGATAAGGGCTTCTGCAATAGCCTCGGCACCGGAATTGGGCTCCCCCACTGTCGCCACGTGTTCACCGGGTGACAGCACAAAAGAAGCATCTTCCACCAGCTTGCCACCGGTATCGTCCATCATGGTGACGCTTTCAACCTCCACCGGCCCGTCGATCCGCCCGACAGGTTTGGTGCCCGGTGCCTGAAGCGCACTGTCCATCATACCTTCAGGCGCAAATTGTTCCACGACCTGCGTATATTTGATTTCAACATCAAGACGGCGTTGATCCCAGTCGATCAACTCCTTGATCGGGCTGGGCAGATCCTTGTAGGCGGCAATCACTGCAACCAGTTGCCCGATATCGAGGGAACCGCGAATGGCGAAATACCCCCCCACGAGATAGAACAGGAACGGAGTGACCTGCGCGAGAAAGTTATTGAGGAATTTGACGAAGAACTTGCGCTGATAGAACTCATAACGGATGAAAAAAATCCGAGAGAGACGGCTTGAGATCCCAGCCCGTTCATAATTCGACGTATCGTTCGTGCGCACGTCGGCGATGCTATCGACAATCTCGCCAACGCGTCCGGCAAGATCTCGGGCTGTCAATTGCCGTTCCCGGCCAAGTTCCAGCAGGCGGCGGCGTAGTTTCGGGATTAGAACGGCCTGCACAAGGACAATACCGCCTGCGATCATTCCTAGCGCGTAGCTTTGCAGCAAGATGAAACCCATCGCTGTGAGCGCTTGCCCGCCGAGGAACACTGGTGAGACATAGGCGTCGCCAATGAAACCACCAAGTGGCTCCACCTCATCCTTGACCATGGTCGCAATTTCTGGCGCACGAACGCGTCGGAAATGCCCGTAAGGAAAACGTAACAAGCGATCAACGAGTTCGTAACGCAACCGGCGGAGCATTCTCTCGCCGAGCCGTCCCTTATAGGTGTTGATATAGAACTTGAAGAGTCCATTCACGCAGACCAGCGCAAGGAAGGCAAGACTGAGGGCCACGAGATACGGGAGACGCTCCAGATCGAAACCGGGGAAAGTGTAAGATATGCCACCCAGGACTTCGGGCAACGCGAGTGAAAACTTCAAAAAGGGCTGTGTCGCGCCCGGCGTTACGAAACCGTCACCCTGGATCGGGCTGTTGACGATACGTTTCGGCAGATCCAGCGAGAGGAAATACACCGGCATCGAAAGCAGAACCACGGCGAGAATCCAGAGCTGCTCCTTGCGCGTGTGACGCCAGATATAGCGGAACAGGTTGGTCTCCATCGGGTGGGGTCCGGTGGTTGGAGTGCAGAATTACGGCGACCCTAGCGGGAGTCAGCCCCATTGCAAAGAACGGCGCTTATGAACGCCAAAGGTGTGTCACATAGCGTGGATTGGTCAGAACTTGAAGGACCGTCGGATTGACCAGTTGATCCATCGCTATGTCCTGCGTAAACGGGTGAGGCTGATTGCAGAGGGGCGATGCGTCATGAAGATCACTGATTGCGAAACATTTGTCGTTGCGAACCCACCACCGCATTTCGGCGGGCGTTATTTCATATTCGTGAAGCTCACGACGGATGGGGGTGTGACCGGCATCGGTGAAGTTTATGCCGCGACCTTCGGCCCGCATACCGTTGCGAAGATGATTGAAGATGTGGCCACGCGTCATGTCATCGGCACCGATCCGCACCGGATTGAGCACTTGTGGCGCAGCGTATACGGACGCGGATACTCGCTACGCCCCGATATTTCGCTAATGGGGGTTCTGAGTGGCATCGAGTGTGCGTGCTGGGACATCATTGGTAAGGAAGCCGACAAGCCCGTCTACGAATTGCTTGGCGGCCGCGTGCACGAAAAGTTACGCACGTACACCTACCTCTATCCCGACCCGTCAGATGGTGATGATGCTTACAGCGATCCACCCGTGTATCGTGATCCGGACGTCGCCGCCGAACGTGCGCTACATTGCGTGTCGCAGGGCTTCACCGCCGTCAAATTCGACCCTGCGGGACCTTATACGGTTTATGATCCCCACCAGCCGTCGCTCGATGATCTGGAGCGATCTGAACAGTTCGTGAAAAAGATCAGAGAAGCGGTCGGGACACGGGCTGACATGTTGTTTGGAACCCATGGCCAATTCACGACGTCCGGTGCCATTCGCCTTGCGCGACGTTTGGAAAAATACGATCCGCTCTGGTTCGAAGAACCGACCCCACCCGAAAATCCCAGTGAAATGGCGCGCGTTGCAAGGCAGACAACCATCCCGATTGCAACCGGCGAACGGTTGACGACGAAATATGAGTTCGCACGCGTGTTGGAAGCCCAGGCGGCCTCCATCCTTCAATTTGCGCTGGGCCGGGTCGGCGGTATTCTCGAAGCCAAGAAGGTCGCAAGCATTGCCGAGACTTATTACGCGCAGGTGGCGCCACATCTTTATTGTGGACCAATCGAAGGAGCAGCCAACGCGCAAGTTGCCGCCTGCAGTCCAAACTTCCTGATTTTGGAGAGCATTCAGCGATGGGAAGGGTTTCACGCGGAAATTCTCAAAAAACCCATGCAATGGGACGATGGCTACCTCATTCCATCAACGGACCCGGGGATTGGCGTTGAGCTGAACGAAGAAATCGCGCTGGCACACCCATATACCGATGACGCGTTGCATCTCGAAATGGATGAAAAACCCTATGTCGGAAACTATTCGTAATTCGAATCTGGAGATGTTGATATGAAGGCCGCTGTCCTGCGCGAATACAACACCCCGTTGATAATCGAAGATGTCGATCTTGCCGAACCTGCCACGGGGGAAATCAAGGTCAAAACCGCAGCTTGTGCTATCTGCCACAGCGATATTCATTTTTGCGAAGGGGCATGGCCGGAACCACTGCCTGCCGTTTACGGGCATGAAGCAGCGGGTATTGTCGAAGCGGTTGGGCCGGGCGTGAAAAATGTCTCAATCGGCGATCATGTCGTTGTGACGCTGATCCGGTCGTGCGGCTCGTGCCATTATTGCTCCCGTGGTGCACCGGTTGTTTGCGATACGACATTTCCGTTGGACCAGAAAACCCCACTGACGAACGCAAACGGCGACACCTTCACCCATGGTCTACGAACCGGCGCGTTCGCGGAATACATGGTCGTTGATCAGTCGCAGGTCGTGACCATTCCCAAGAATATGCCTTTCGACAGTGCGTCATTGCTGGCCTGCGGCGTGATCACCGGTTTTGGTGCAGTCACAAATACGGCCCGGATCGAAGCCGGTTCCAATGTTGTTGTCATCGGCACGGGCGGCGTCGGTTTGAACGCCGTACAGGGCGCAAGGCTGGCCGGTGCAAACCGTGTCATCGCCATGGACATCTCCGACAGCAAATTAGAGGCGGCAAAGGCGTTTGGGGCAACAGACACGATCAACGCCACCGACACGGATGCCTCAAAACAGGTGCGCGCCCTCACTGACGGTCGTAAGGCCGACTATGTGTTCGTGAGCGTCGGCTCGAAATCCGCGATCGAGCAGTCCTTCCGCTTCCTCGGGCGCGCTGGCACGGTCGTCCTCGTGGGTATTCCGGCGACAGGCGTCACAGCCGAAATCGATCCCGGCACGATTGGCTTCATCGAACAAAAGATCATCGGATCGAAAATGGGCTCGTCCCGCATTCAGGTCGATATCCCGATGTTGGTCGACCTCTACCAGCAGAAACGTCTGAAACTCGACGAGCTGGTGACCCGCCGTTACCCGCTCGACCAGATCAACGAAGCCATCGCCGATGTGAAAGCGGGCAACGCGTTGCGGAACGTCATCGTGTTCTGAAAACGCACTCCTGACATCACAGTGTCAGGAGGAGGCGCGTAGCAAGACGTCACCCCTCCAGCTCCTCGTTCACGGGAACAGCCATGCCAGACGTCGCTCCATATCTCCCGGGTTTTATTGCGGCCTACGCGATCCTTCTCGTCGCCGCATCGTCTCCGGGGCCCTCCGTCGCGCTGTTGATTGGCATCGCGACGAGCGAGGGGCGTGCGCCTGCGCTGGTCGCGACGTTGGGCATTGCCCTTGGCAGCGTCACGATCAACATCCTGACAATTCTGGGTGTTGGCCTGCTGTTGTCCCAGGTGTCATGGGCGATGACTGCACTCAGACTTCTCGGTGCTGCCTATCTGCTATGGCTGGCGTACGGCGCATATCGTAAGGCTCTGAACCCACCCGAATTCCAACGGGTTGGAACTATGAAGCAAAGCGCACTCAAACACTTTTTGACCGGCTATTTGCTGCAAGTGAGCAATCCCAAGGCCATCGCCTTCTGGCTGGCCATTGCCTCGGTCGGAGCGACGACGGATGGAAGCATCGGCATTGTGGTGTTGTTCGTTTGCGGAGCGTTTTTGATTTCGTTCGTCTGTCATGGGGCGTGGGCGGTCGCACTGTCAGCAAA
>CALHAX010000130.1 GCA_937931785.1 uncultured Hyphomicrobiaceae bacterium
TCGCGCGCGCGCGCTCTCGCCGGATAGCGGCATTTACCAAGCTACGCTCTGGCACAACCGCTTGTTCAACCCGCAGTTGCCGGATGGCGTGCCCATTCTGGGGTTTCAGCCTGATTGGGACGAGGCATTGATGGCGGTGCCTGGATAGTGCACTTCGATGCGCGTCGGGTTCAAGCGAAGGGGCGCCAGGATTTCGTTGAATCATGACGCCCCCGTCTGGCTGCCGCTCTCCGGCCTCTCAGCGGTTCCAGGTCAACCTGAAATGCTCTAGCTGATCGGCTTTTTCGGTTTCGTTGGTGGTGTGTATTGCGGAGCTGACTGCCCGTTCGGGATCAGCGGGACTGTGATCGCACCGTCATATTTGTTCATGGCGCCGGTGCCGGCATCAATGGCGATTCCGACAATACCTCCGAAGATCAGGTTCCCGGCAGACATGACTTCGAGCTCGGAATTCATCACGGCGGTGGAAGGCTGATAGCCGGCCTTGTCGCAGGTGACTTGAATGTTCTTGCTGCTCTTGCTGATCTGCACATTTCCGGGCGTCAACGCGACCGTGCCGATGGTACCATCACCTTCCCGGTTGAGCACGCAATTGGCGCCCTGAGGTGTCGAATTGATTGCGACGGTTTGCGTGGTGCCTTTGGTGATTGACGCGCAGCCCCCGAGGACCAGAAACACGGTGCATGCCTGCAAAGGTTTGACCCAACGATACTTCCACATACTTGCCCCCCAAACATGCATAGACAGAACTTGTTCAGATCGCTCCTAGCACAAGAGTCCAGGGAGTCTAAGCGTCTACATTCGTCTACGGTCGATTTGTGGAACGACGTGAGAATTGTGCAGCGATACTGGGGATGCGCTGTGGGTATTGGCGCGGCAATGGTTTCGCGTGGCGCAATAGAAAAGGAGGAGATGCATTGAGCACCCCCCCCTTTTTGCGGCCCTACATCCCCCCGAACAGAGAGCCGCTATAGAACTGTCTTCTATATGACAGACTTCTAGAACTTGCGATAGGCTTTATTCAACTGAACCATCGGATGATCTGGTGACATCTGGAACTTGATCAATAGCTCACGTGCCATCATATCCCGGTCCTGCTGATTGTCCGGCAGGTCATAACTCTCGGGGATCGCGACCCATCCATTGATGTTCCGGTCGAACACGGCAGCTTTACCGTCGTCGTAGCCCATGTGAACATCTTCGAGCCAGTTGAGGTCATCCCACCCCATAAACTCGATGTAGCCTTTGAGAAACGGTGTCAGTTTCTCGTAGTCCGGTAGGAGGTTCACATCATAACGGTAGCCGATGTGCTGACCGATGATCTGTTCGCGCTCGGAGTCGATGCCACCGCCCTTGATGAAGTGGTCGACGTCTTCAATGTCAGCGCCTTTGTAACTTGTTCCAGCCATTGTTTTGATCCTTGCCTAAAACCGTGTTTGGAACGCCCTTCCCGCCTCAAACGGGAAGGACGTGTTCAACCTAGATGTGGTGATAATCTGCAACACCGACCGTATGTTCGGTACCGGCAAGTGGAACCTGCGCAATGGCAGACGCTTCCATCGTGAGAGCCGCGAGATCTTCTGGCTCCAGAGAGTGGATATTCGTCTTGCCACACGCACGCGCCATCATCTGGGCTTCCATGGTGAGCGTGTGGAGGAAGTTGTAAACGCGCTCGGCCGCGGCATCCGGATCGAGACGTTTGCGCAATGTTGGGTCCTGCGTCGCAACACCAACCGGGCAACGGCCCGTGTGGCAGTGGTAGCATTCACCGGCATTGACGCCCATTTCCTCTGGGAAGTTCGCTTCCGGAATGTCCTTGTTGCAGTTCAGGGCCATCATGGCGGAATGGCCAATCGCAATCGCGTCGGCACCAAGGGCCAACGCTTTCGCAACGTCACCACCATTCCGTATACCACCGGCGTAGATCAGCGTGATTTCGCCACGTTTACCGATGTCGTCGATCGCACGACGGGCCTGCCGGATCGCCGCCATGCCGGGAACGCCTGTGTCTTCCGTTGCGATATGTGGACCGGCACCCGTGCCGCCTTCCATACCATCAATGTAGATCGAATCCGGGTCGCACTTGGCGGCCATACGAACGTCGTCATAGACGCGCGCAGCACCAAGCTTGAGCTGGATCGGGATCTGCCAATCTGTGGCTTCGCGGATTTCCTGGATTTTCAGTGCCAGATCATCCGGGCCCAACCAGTCCGGATGACGTGCAGGAGACCGCTGATCGATACCAGCAGGGAGGGAGCGCATTTCAGCAACCTGGTCGGTCACTTTTTGTCCCATCAAATGGCCGCCAAGGCCAACTTTACAACCTTGTCCGATGAAGAACTCACAACCGTCAGCAAGCTGAAGGTGGTGCGGGTTGAAGCCATAGCGGGATTGAATGCACTGGTAGAACCACTTGGATGAGAAACGACGCTCGTCCGGGATCATGCCGCCTTCACCGGAACATGTTGCCGTGCCGGCCATCGTTGCGCCGCGGGCCAGAGCCGTTTTGGCTTCGAACGACAAGGCACCAAAGCTCATGCCCGTGATGTAAATCGGAATATCCAATTCAATCGGTTTCTTGGCGCGTGGGCCAATCACCGTCTTGGTCAGGCATTTCTCACGATAACCTTCGATCACGAAACGTGTCAGCGTACCTGGCAAGAATGTCAAATCATCCCAGTGCGGGATTTTCTTGAACAGCGAGAAACCACGCATCCGGTAGCGGCCAAGCTCCGACTTGATGTGGATGTCATTCATGACCTCCGGCGTGAAGATCTGACTCTGGCCAAGATTATATTTCTTTTCGATCTGCAGCTTTGAGTGGCCGCTGTCGTCGTCACCTGGTTTATCCAGCATAAGTTTTTCTCCCGATGGAGTGGGCCTTGCCCAGAATGGGGCGAAGCCGCAAAGTGTTCAGGTTTCCTAGAGAACGAGCTTCTTCTCGCTCGGCTCCAGGTTGTCGTAGCTCCAGAGCTGCTTGCCCGCGACGATCTTCGTGAAGTGATCGACGCCTTTGGATGGCATCATCTCATATTGGGTGAGCTTGCGTGTCAGCCAGGCCTTGTCGAGGTCGGTCAACTCTCCTGGTACGGCGTCGACGCCAAGATCCTGGATTTCACCGCCAACAAAGATCGTACCGTCGTACATGCTATCGCCGAGGTTCTTGCCGGCATTGCCGCAAACCACCATGCGACCGCGCTGCATCATGAAGCCCGAGAACGCACCGGTGTCGCCACCGACGAGAATCGTGCCGCCCTTCTGGTCGATGCCTGTGCGTGATCCGACCGAGCCCTTGCAGACCAGATCACCACCGCGCAACGCAGCACCGAACGTGGAGCCAGCATTTTTTTCCACAACGCAAACACCTGCCATCATGTTCTCGGCAAACGACCAGCCAACACGGCCGGAAATGCGAACGGTTGGCCCGTCAAGCAGACCGCAACCGAAGTAACCGAGGCTGCCTTCAACGATGAAGTTCATCTTGTTGAGAATGCCGACAATGATCGAATGCTTTGCGCCCGGATTCTTGATGACGATGGTGCCGTACCCCTCGTCCATCAAGGATCGGATCTTGGTGTTGCACTCCGTCGCCGTCATGTTTTCAATGTCGATTTCGGTGCGCTTGTTGAAGTCCACGTCCTTCGCAAACGCATAGGCGTATCCGCCCTCGTTCTCGAGGCTGAACATTGTCTTGATGTCGCGGCCGCGGAGCGACTGCGTGTGCATTCCCATTTCATGGGAGATGGATTCCTGATCTACGCTTTCCATACCCGGACCTCCTCATCATACGGATCCCACGTATCGATTTCGTGCGGGACGATTGCGCGAATTGAAACTTCTTCGGACGCCAGTGCGACCATGTCGTCGGTTTCGTAGAGAACCATCGGTTTGGCGGCCATCGTGTCCTTGGCCATGCCGAGTTCGTCTTTGGTGGTCACGAGATAGGTGAACACGCCGTCGATCTCTTCGATGGATTTTTTCAACGACTCCTCAAGGGTCATGCCCTTTTCGAGGTTGGTTGCCGTGTAAACGGCAAGCAATTCCGAGTCACAGTTCGAAACGAACCGCTGACCGTCACGTTCGAGATGGCGCCGCATCAACCAGTAATTCGTAATCTGGCCGTTATGAACGACTGCGATGTCGTTGTAAGGATAGGCCCAGTACGGGTGCGCAGAGCGAATATCCACGTCGGACTCCGTTGCCATCCGCGTGTGTCCAATGCCGTGCGTGCCTTTGATCTCGTCGATGTCGTACGCGTCGGAAACAACCGTGGCGTCGCCCAGGTCCTTGATCAGTTCGAGTGCGTTGCCGATGGAGAGAATTTCTGCGCCTTCAACGTCCTCCACACGGTCAGAGAGCTCTTTCAGGTCGCCGCTGAATTCAATCTGGTAACGGAACGCATAGGCTGTTGCCTCTTCCATTTCCTTGATCTTCGCACCCATGGCCTTGAGACGCTTGTCGACATCGGCCCGGCGCTCTTTCACCTGATCCTGAATGTCGAAGCCCTTGCTCATGTCCTCCTGTTCAGCGACCTTGAAACGAAGGATGTACTGGCCTTTCACAGGCTCACTGTAGATGGCGAACCCGGTCGAGTCCGGGCCACGGTGCTTGAGTGCCTGCAACATGCTGGTCATTTCCTGACCAATGTTGCTCGACCCCTTGCGGTGGATCAGCCCTGCGATACCACACATTGCATTATTCTCCCTGAGAGTAGTGGCCGGCAACCACGATGGGCTGCCGGTGCATTCATCGAAGTTCCGCCGGAATCAGGGCAGGCACTCCATGTAGGTGTCATTGTCCCAGTCGGTTGTTGTGGACATGAAACGCGCCCATTCATCCGACTTGTACTCGTGGAACAGGCGATACATTTCGCCTGGCATCCCGCGCTGAACGACTTCGTCTGCCTCCAGCGCTTCAAGGGCTTCACCCAGTGACATCGGAAGTTTCTTGACCTGCTTGCCGGCCTCGATGGCTTCATAGATGTTGCGCTCTTCAGGAGCACCGGGATCGATCTTGTTGACGATCCCGTCGTCGGCTGCGGCAAGAATGGTTGAGCCCATGATGTAGGGGTTCACCATCGAATCGACGGAGCGATATTCGAAACGGCCAGGCGCCGAAACACGAAGACCCGTCGTGCGATTCTGGAAACCCCAGTCAGCGAAGACCGGCGCCCAGAAGCCTGTATCCCAAAGGCGGCGATACGAGTTCACCGTTGAACAGCCAACTGCCGTCAATGCGCGCAGGTGATGGACAATCCCGCCAATAGCATCCAGTCCGGCTTTTTGAGGCATCTGCGGATCAGAACCATCCGGCATGAAGGTGTTCTCGCCACCTTTCACGTACATATAATTCTCCCGCATACCCGGCAAGTTGTCGGGATCGTTGCCCGTTTTGCAGAATTCATCCGCACCACCATGCCAGAGCGACATGTTATGGTGGCAGCCAGACGCAGAAACGCCCATGAACGGTTTCGTCATGAAGCAGGCAAAAATACCGAACTCCCGTGCGACCTGCGCGCAAATCTGGCGGTATGTCGTCAGGCGGTCCGCGTTGCGCAGAACGTCATCGTACATCCAGTTGAGTTCGAGTTGGCCGGGCGCATCCTCGTGATCGCCCTGGATCATGTCGAGGCCCATCTTCCGGGAGTATTCCATGACCTTCATGTAGACCGGACGAAGGCTTTCGAACTGATCGATGTGATAACAATACGGTTTCGAGTAACCTTCTTTCGGCTTGCCGTTCTCGTCGAACTTGAGCCACATCATTTCAGGCTCGGTGCCGACACGCAGGCTCAGGCCATTGTGCTTACCCTGGAAATCCTTGTGGAGACGTCGCAGGTTTCCGCGGCAGTCTGCCGTCAAGAACCCACCAGGGTTTTCTTTTTCTTCCCGGTTGCGGAAGAGCGTGCAGTAGAAACGACCGATGCGCTTGTCCCAAGGCAACTGCATAAACGTTTCAGGATCGGGAATACCGATCAACTCGGCGGCTTCCGGACCATATCCGAGGTAGTTCCCCCCACGGTCCGTGAACAGGTTGACCGTCGCGCCGTAAACGAGCTGAAAGCCCTTCTTCGCGACCTGTTCCCAGTGATCAGCCGGGATGCCTTTGCCCATGATCTTTCCGGTGATCGAGACGAACTGAAGATAGAGGTACTCGATGCCCAACTCATCGATCTTTTCGCGGACCTGTTTGACTAGTTCCGCACGACCGTCTTGCTCGACGTACTGTTCGAGATCAGTTGCCACTGCCATGTTCCTCCCGGGGTTGTTTTTTTGTATTTTTGAATTGGTATGCATATCTGCCCCGAAGTTGTACCAATAACAAACCAATTCTGACAATACGCCTTGTGCGCTGCACTGGATCAATTTCTGAAAACAGACCAATTGGTGATGGCTTGTCTTCATTGTGGTGCATCAAAGATCCCAGCAAAACGGATGCTCAACGTCAGTTTAACCTCACCAAATTCCGCGTTTCAGATCGGTAATTGGTCTGTTTCCAGAACATGCGACCTGGTGTTCGCTGGATTTTGATCATGATCTGCATGTATGCTGGGGTAGACCAATCAGGCCAAATTGGACTGTTTCGAGAGGATCAAGCCGCTGTCCAGCAAACTGAAAATGCCCGCCATCGTCCGCGCCAAGACGGAGGAAGATGCGCGTGGTGCAGGCAGCGGGCGCGGCGCAAACGCAATAACCGGGCGCCTGCGCAACGCGATCGAGACAGGCGTATTTGCGGACGGCGACAAGCTTCCACCTGAGCGTGATCTGGCGACATCGTTCGGAAGCGCACGCAGTACAGTCCGCAAGGCTCTCGATCAGCTGGAGACTGAAGGCCTTGTCGCGCGCAAAGTCGGAAGCGGTACATTCGTCAGCTACCAGGAAGCCATTCGCGGCGCGACCGGCGAGATTTCAGACCTGATCAGCCCGCTGCAGTTGATCGAGGCACGTTCAGCGATTGAGCCCTACATCGCAAGGCTGGCAGCAATTCACGCAACACAGCGCGATCTGGCATCCATGGAACACGTATTGATCGAACTGGAAGGCTCCAGCGACGACAAAGACAAATTCACACGCCTTGACGCCGAATTCCATCTTTCGATCGCGCGATGTGCGCGCAATCCGTTGCTGCTGCAAATTTACGAGCACATCAACGACGTGCGAGGTCACGCGCTCTGGGGTGTGATGAAGGACAAGATCCTCTCAAGCAGTCAGATGATCGCCTACAACATGCAGCACCGAGAGATTTTCGAGGCCATCAAGACGCGGAACGCCCAGGAAGTTTCGGGTAAAATCCGTGAACACCTCGAGAAAGCACGGCAGGATCTCGTAGGTGCGGAAAGCGGTTAGACCGCGCTATTGCGCCACTTCTACATGATTGGAAAGCGTAAATTCCCGATCATGTGTGAGGGCCGGGATACGACCACGCGCCTTGTCGATCTCTGCAAGATCGAGATCAGCGACAACGATCCCCTCTGACGTCCCTCCGTCTGCAAGCACTTTGCCCCAGGGGTCAATGATCAGGGAATGCCCAAAGCACTGCGCGCCACCATCTAGCGTGCCGTACTGGCAGGGCGCGATGACAAAACACCCGTTCTCGATGGCACGTGCACGGTTCAGCACATGCCAGTGTGCCTCTCCAGTCAGTTTGGTGAACGCAGCAGGTACAGCCAGAATGCGGGCCCCACCTTGCGCAAGCGTGCGATAGAGTCCTGCAAATCGTAAATCATAGCAAATCGACAATCCGAGACCGCCCCATGGTGTTTCTGCTAGGACAGCCTGATTGCCCGGTGCGATCGTGGCTGACTCCTGATATGTTTTACCCTCACCCAGATCGACATCGAACATGTGGATCTTGTCGTAGCGCGCGGCAATGTTGCCTGATCCATCAATCAGATAGCTCCGGTTCAAAACACGACCATCAGAACTGAGCACACCAAGCGATCCAAGCAATATCCAGACACCCGACGCAATCGCCTCGTCGCGCAATGTCTGCAGCGCAGGATGTTTCTCCTCCGGATAGGCAACCGGGTTGATTCGCGCTCCATCAGTCGTCAGACCAGAAAAGTATTCAGGTAAGCATGCAAGCTGGACACCGTCAGCAACCGTCTCCCGTATCAAGGCAAGGGTTCGCTGGATATTTTCGGTGATATCTGGCGTTGCACAGGTCTGAACACAGGCGACACGGAGCGTTGACGCACCGTTCACAGGATTGGTCATTGGCTTCTCCGCAACAGTTCTGATCAATCCTAGTTTCGCGCCCTGCGGGATCTTTGCAAGCGGAAAGCCGTGGTCTGCGTGAACTTGAAGACAGAATGCGGAACATCCGCAATCAAGATTGGTTCAAATTGGTCGCAAATGGTCTGATTTGGTCTTGCAGTGGTCCGCATCCTGTCCAATACTACATCCAGACAGGATGATCGTTTCAATTCGTGCGGCGATCCCCCGTCTCAATGGGGCCGGTTTCGCAGGATATTGCGGGAAAGCAGGCAACTCTTTTGGGAGGACCAAAACAATGATCAAACAACTCATGACATCTGCAGCCGCCGCCGCGCTGGCTGTGAGCCTGAGCGGGGCCGCATTGGCCGCAGCTCCGGAATCGGACGATCCGATCATCATCGTGCAGAACAACTGGACCAGCCAGCTCGTTCTCTCGACTGTGGTTGGCAAAGTGCTGGAAGGCATGGGCTACACCGTGGAATACAAGCCATCGGATAGCCAATTGCAGTTCAAGGCCATCGCTGACGGGGACATGCACTTCCAGGTCGAAGCCTGGGAAGGGTCCATGAAAGGTGCCTTCGAAAAGGCCGTTGCCGAAGACGGCATGGTCGATGCTGGTACGCATGCCGCTGAAACGCGCGAAGAATGGTGGGTCCCGGCCTACGTCGCTGACAAGTGCCCAGGCCTTCCAGACTGGAAGGCGCTTGATAAATGCGCGAAAATCTTTGCGACAGCTGAAACGGGCGACAAAGGCCGTTTTGTCGGACCACCTGCTGACTGGGGTAAAAACTACTCCGAGCGTGTCGGTGCTCTGAAAATGAACTTCAAAGCGATCAATGTTGGTCAGGCCGCTACACTTTGGGCCGAGCTCGATGCGGCTGCTGCCAAGAAAGAGCCAATCGTGCTCTTCAACTGGACACCGAACTACATCGAAGCGAAGTACAAAGGCATGTTCATTGATTTCCCTGATCCTGCCAAAGTTGCAGAATGCAAGGACAATCCAAACCTTTGTGGCGCACCGCGTTCAGGTTGGCTGAAGAAAGCTGCCTGGAAGGGCCTCGCCGACAAGTACCCTGCAGCTTGGGGCGTTCTTCAGAAAATCAACTTCACCAGCGAAAACATCGCATCTGCATCTTTGCTCGTCGACGTTGACGGCATGACGACAGAAGCAGCCGCTGACAAGTGGATTGCGAGCAACAAAGCGATCGTTGACAGCTGGAAATAATTTTCCACGCCTGAAACGAAGACGTATGTGACATTGTACACATAGGGGACCGGGCGTACTTCACTGTACGCCCGGTCTTTTTTTACCCTTTCGGGTGGCCTGCGGGTATGAATGACGACGGTGTGAAACGAACGCGCACCAGTGGGGGACTTACGGATGTCGAAAGACGTACAGATTGAATGCCGCAACATGTGGAAGATCTTCGGTGACGATCCCGAAGGTTTCATGGAGCGACACAACGGTGCGCCGACATCCGAAAATCTACATGACGAAGGCTACATCGGTGCGGTACGCGACGTATCCTTCGACGTTCATGCTGGTGAAATCCTGATCATCATGGGACTTTCAGGTTCCGGAAAGTCGACGGTGATCCGCTGCATCACGCGCCTCAATGATCCGACCGCTGGTTCGATCATGTATGAGGGGCAAGACCTTCTTGCCGCTGATGAAAAAGAACTGATCGACATTCGCCGGCACAAAATGGGAATGGTGTTCCAGAATTTTGGACTGTTGCCACACCGGGACGTCATGTCGAACGTGGCGTTTCCTCTGGAAGTTCAGGGTGTCGACAAGCAAGCGCGGGAACAAAAAGCGCGCGAAATGATCGATTTGGTTGGTCTCGGGGGACGGGAAAGTTATTTTCCTCGTGAGCTTTCCGGCGGACAACAACAACGTGTCGGCATCGCGCGATCCCTCGCCGTCGAACCGGACGTATGGTTTCTTGATGAGCCGTTTTCCGCGCTTGATCCTCTGATCCGCGCCGAGATGCAGGACGAGTTCATTCGCCTGCAACAGATGCTCAAGAAGACGATTGTTTTCATCACCCACGATTTTGAAGAAGCGACCAAGCTCGCAGACCGTATCGGCATCATGAAAGATGGCTATCTTGTCCAGCTTTCAACGCCGGAAGAAATGGTTTTGAATCCCGCGAACGACTACGTCGCGGAATTTGCCCGCAAAGCACCACGTGATCGCATTGTTTCTGTTGGCGCGATCATGACACCTGAGGCTGCCGCCGGACGCACCAGTGAAAATGGTGTGTCGTCGCGTGCGCTCATTGGCGAGGTTGCAGAACAGGTGCTCAATGCGGATGGTACCGTTGATGTGGTCGACGAAAATATGGCCGTCATTGGAACACTCACCCGGCAACGCATGTCAAAAGCGCTCTTTGGACGCGACGGTGTATGACATTGGCAATTCCGGGAGGCGTGTCATTCACATCTGACCGCATGTGGCATCATTTGAATAAATTGTGGGCGCAAATCGCAATTGCGCTCATTTTGACACTCTCGCTGTCTCTCGGTTCCCCGGAAAAGTGGGGACACTTGACGCTTCCTCTTCCGTTTCAACCTAATCTGCAGCTCGGCCTCGGATTTTGGGACAATATAGGTTTGCCCACATGGAGTGGCGTATCATCGCTGGCTTTGTGGCCAGCAGAATGGGCCATTCCGATCAAGATCTGGATCACGGATTTTTTCCGTTGGCTCGATAAAACAGCGACGCTTGGATTGTTCACGATCAAGCAGGCGACACGTACGTTTGCCTGGCTTCTCAAGCAACCGCTGATCTGGTCTGAG
>CALHAX010000131.1 GCA_937931785.1 uncultured Hyphomicrobiaceae bacterium
ACGACGGATCTTGCCACGGTTGCGGACTCCGCGACCGGGCGACTGCGGCTCAGGCTGCGGCCTGCACACCTGGCGCCATTGCCAGCACGGCCTTGCAAGCTGACGCGGCTTCCTTTCCCTTCAGAACGAAATGCTCGGAGAAAAATTTGTGATGCTCTTCGGTTTCGTGGAAATGATGCGGGGTGAGCACGACGGAGAAAACAGGAACGTCCGTTTCGAGCTGCACTTGCATGAGCGCTGACACGACGGTGTTGGCCACGAAATCGTGACGGTAAATGCCCCCGTCGATAACGAATGCCGTACCGACAATCGCGTCGTACTGGCCGGATGCAGCGAGGCGCTTCGAGAGCAGTGGAATTTCGAAAGCTCCGGGAACGTCGAACACCGTGACGCTCGCATCGTCGGCCATGACGTCCACAAAGCTGTCGCACGCCTTGTCCACGATATCGGCATGCCAACGGGCGCGGATCAGCGCAATGCTGCTGGGTTTGGAGAACTGGTTTTCAGACTGAGACATCATGCACCTCTTCAAGGTTCGCAAACACGATTGCCTCAGAGCACACGATAGAGGGCCATATACCCGGCGCGGGTATCGGCTTCATCGCTCTCTTTCATCCGGACTCTAACCGTCGGCTCCGGAGTTACACCGGATCTGCTGACCCTTGCGGACACCCCATAAAAACAGGGACCACAAGGCGCTCGCGGGCTGCGGGCCAAAACCCATCACCGCCGGTGGGGAATTACACCCCGCCCTGAGAACAGCCCGACACGGCGTCAGGCATGTTCTTTAGCTAGCGCCAAAACACCAAACTGTCGAGATGCGAATGCGTGCGCTCAGTCGACAGCGCCTTCCGGTGCAATTTCGTCAAGATCAGGTTCGGGGTAGACGGGGTAAACGCCAGCGACGCGGCCCATCTGCTGTGTGAGCGCAAGCACCGTATCGATGGTCGGCGTGTCGACATCCACGAGGCGGCCCATCTCCTGAACGGAGGTCAGCAGGGCGTCGAGCTCGATGGCGCGACCCTTCTCAAGGTCCTGCAGCATGGAGGTGCGGTGCGCGCCGACGCCTGCAGCCCCATTGATGCGCTTGGTGATGTCCACGCGGAAATGAACCCCGATGCGGCGACCGATCTTTTCAGCCTCGCTCATCATCTGGTAGGCGACGTTGCGGGTGCCGGGATCCGTTGCAACCACGTCGAGCGTCGCATGCGTGAGCGCCGAGATCGGGTTGAAACAGAGGTTGCCCCAGAGCTTCAGCCAGATGTCGTTGCGGATTTCGGGATAGACGCGAGCCTTCAGGCCACCGGCTTCGAATGCGGCAGCAAGCGCCGTGACGCGCGGGGTTTCCTTGCGGGTCGGTTCCCCCAGGCCAAATTTATCTCCGTAGATATGTTTGATGACACCGGGTTCGATAATTTCAGTTGCGGGGTAGACGGTGGCGCCTATGGCGCGCTCCGGACCGATGGCGTTCCACTGGCGATTGCCGGGATCAATACTCTCCATCTGTAGATTGGCGTATTGCCCTTCGAAGCCGTAGAAGTACCACCATGGAACGCCGTTCTGCATAGTTACAACAGCTGTGTCCGGTCCGAGGAGTGGTTTGATCTTTTCTGCAGATTCCCACGCCTGATGGGCTTTGAGCGCAACGATCACGTAGTCCTGGGGCCCAAGTTCAGCCGGATCATCCGTCGCGTTCATCTTCTCGACAAACGTCTCTTCCTTGGTGATGAGTTTCAATCCGTTTTCACGGATCGCAGCGAGATGTGCACCACGCGCAATAAGCGACACGTCAGCGCCGCCGCGTTTCAGGTGAAGCCCAACATATCCGCCGATCGCACCGGCACCGTATACAGCAATTTTCATTGTTCATCGTCCTCCCGCACATCCCAATCCTTCATCCCGACTGCTGCAGTTATCTAAGCTGTGCAACGGGTGAGTTGACGCAGTGGCATCTCACCCGTTGCGCCATCGAAGCAATGCCTGTTGCAGTGCAGCACAGGTTTGATCTTGCCAAGCCCGTTCTGTGGTATACATTAGACCACGGAATGAAAAGTGTGGCCTTCCCACCGACACTTTCGATGTTAGTGTGAAGCTCTATGTGTGCAACATTCTGAAATAAGCAAAGTCCGCAAGAGATCTTTGCAATCTGGGAGGATAAACATGAAACCAGCGAAATTAGTGCTTGGCCTGAGCCTTGTGGCAGGTGCCGGACTTGCTGTGGCCCCCGCTTCAGCAGCTTGGGAGCCAACCAAACCTGTCGAGTTTGTCGTCATGGCCGGCAAGGGAGGTGGCGCTGACAAGGCTGTCCGCCTCATGCAGTCGATCATCTCGAAAAATGACCTCGCGCCGGTGCCGGTCATTCCGGTGAACAAGCCAGGTGGGTCGGGCGCTGAAGCGCTTGTCTACATGTCGAAGAGCAAGAAGGGCGACAATCATACGCTGATGTTCACCCTGAACTCGTTCTACACGACACCGTTGCGCCAGAAGGGCCTCGGTGTGAACATCGAGAACTTCACGCCGGTCATGCGCATGGCTGAAGATACCTTCTGCCTTTGGGTCAACTCGGACCGCAAGGACATCAACAACGTCGATGATTTCGTCAAAGCCGCCAAAGCCAAGGGCAAAGACTGGATCATGGCGGGCACGGGCAAGAACTCGGAAGACAATCTTCTGACCGACTTCCTGAATACGGCATACGGCCTTGAGATGAAGTACGTGCCATATAAAGGTGGCGGGAAGGTTGCCAAGGAACTTGCCGGTAACAACGCACACTCGACGGTCAACAATCCGTCTGAGCAACTGGGCTTCTTCGAAGCCGGTGCTACGAAACCGCTCGCATGCTTCACGGATGAGCGGATCGGCCTGTTCAAAGACGCGCCAACGTTCAAGGAAATCGGCAAGGACTTCGTCTACTACATGCAGCGCACCACAGTCGGTGCACCTGGCATGAGTGCTGAAGCTGCGGCCTACTACCAGGGTCTGTTCAAGAAGGTTTTCGAATCTGACGAATGGCAAACGTACCGGAAGAAAAAAGCGCTTCAGGGCGATGCTCTCTCCGGCGACGCTCTGATGAGCTACTGGAAAAAAGAGCGCGACGTTCACAAGGTCATGCTCCAGAAAATGGGCGCGATCAAGTAAGCAACACTCCCGGGGGCTGGGTGATCTCAAGACTGAGATTTCCCGGCCCTTTTTGATGGCGGAGCGCCCGACGCCCCGCGACAGCTACGCGTGATCTGATCACAACCGTGGCCCTGATCTGCATTCCTTTAATTTACGAGAGACTGCATCATGAGCGTGCGTGTGGCCGAACTTCTTATGGCCCTGATTATGGCTGTGTTTTCAGCCTACCTGATGTGGAAGAGCGCCGAGCTCCCAATAGGTTGGGTCACTGACGAAGGTCCTGGTGGTGGATTCTGGCCATTCTGGCTTTCTGCGATCATGCTGTTGTCGTGCGTTGGTATCCTGTTCAACTGGGTAATGCGCAAGTCAGCTCCGTCGCGATCAATGGAAACTTTCATCACGATGCCTGTCTTCCTGAATGTCGGTGTTGTAGCGCTCGCGCTAGCCGTCACGGTTTTTCTCATGGGGTGGGCCGGAACGTATGTGGCGCTGTTTGCGTTCCTGCTGTTTTATGTTGGTGTGCTCGGGCGGCACGGTGTGGTCAGCACATTGCTGATTGCGATCATCTCGCCAATCGTGACGTTCATGTTTTTTGAAGTGCTGCTCTCGATCACGCTGCCTAAGGGCATTACCGACCCCTACTTCAAACCGGTCTTTGCGCGCGTCTATCAGTGTCCGCGGCGCGAGACGTTTGGCGGTCGGATGCAGTGCTACATCAATCCGGCCTGGAAGTAGGGGCATATTCCAATGGTTGAAATACTCGGACTTCTCTTCGACGGCTTCGCAATTGCATTGCAACCTACCAACCTGATGCTGATTGTGATCGGTTGCACGCTCGGGCTGTTCATTGGCTCGATGCCTGGGCTTGGATCCGTAAACGGCGTGGCCATCCTGCTGCCACTTACGGCGCTGTTCCCGCCAACCGGTGCCATTATCTTCCTTGCTGCAATCTACTACGGCGCGATGTACGGAGGGGCGGTATCGTCAATCATGCTCGGGATACCGGGGGCCTCCACAGCGGTTGCAACGACGTTCGACGGCCGACCTCTGGCAAAACTCGGGTTGGCTGACAAGGCGTTGACCGGGGCCGCTGTTGCCTCTTTTGTTGGCGGCACGATCTCCGTTGTCCTCTTTACATTCTTTGCGCCACCCCTTGCGCATGTGGCTTTGGTTTTCGGTTCGCCTGAAACGTTTGCACTGATGATGCTGGCGTTTGCGACGTTCATCGGACTCGGCGGCGATGACATCTTCAAGACATTCTTTTCGATCTGCATCGGACTTGTTCTTTCGGCGGTAGGACTCGACATCATGTCAGGTGAGCCACGTCTTATCTTCGGTGAAATCACCGGCTTTCTTCACGGCATCAACTTCCTGGTGCTCGCCATCGGGATCTACGGCATCGGCGAGATGCTGTGGACCATCGAAGAGAACGTCAAGGCTGGTGGCGTCAACATGATGTCGGAAGCGACCATCACCTGGGAACGGACGAAAAAAAATCTATGGGAGTTGCTGGGAACGTGGAAGACGATGTTAATGGGATCGTTCCTCGGTTATTTCGTCGGCATTCTTCCTGCCGCCGGCGCAACCCCGGGCTCGCTCATGGCCTATGGCATCGGTAAGCAGATTTCGAAGGATCCGGATACGTTTGGCAAAGGCAATATCGAAGGTGTTGTCGCACCAGAAGCTGCCAACAATGCTGCCTCCACAGGCTCCATGCTGCCGATGCTCACGCTCGGAATTCCAGGCTCGCCAACCACTGCCATTCTACTGGGTGGCATGGTGCTCTGGGGGCTTGAGCCCGGCCCGCGCCTTTTCACAGACCAGAAAGAATTTGTCTGGGGCCTGATGGCATCTCTCTATGTGGCCAACCTTGCAGCTGTAATTATCAACATCGTTTTGATCCCCGCATTTATCTGGGTGCTCAAGCTGCCGTTCACACTATTGGCACCGCTGATCTTCGTGCTTTGCCTGATTGGTGGCTATGCTCCGACACAAGACATGCACGATGTCTGGTTGATGCTGATCTTCGGTATTGTCGGTTATCTGATGCGCAAACTCGATTATCCGCTTGCGCCTGCCGTCCTGGCGATTGTGCTCGGTCCGCTCGCAGAACCAGCGCTCAGGCAGTCGCTCCTTATCGGCAATGGATCGTTCGCAATCTTCTTCACACGCCCCTACTCAGGTCCAATCATGGTGGCGGCCCTCTTGTTGCTGTTCCTGCCGCTATTCAACATGGGATGGAAGCGTATGCGTGCACGCAACGATTCAGCCGGAGAATGGCAGGGCTGACATATTTGATCTGATGCGTGAACACGTCTGTTTCAACACCTGAAGAACAGGCTTTGAATTCTTCATGGTATTTTGTATACCAGAATTGTGCGCTGCTCAGGCATGCGCGAAATGCAGGGAATGTGATTGTTCATGGCCGACCTCCAATTGAATGTGAACCCGATCGAATCCGGCTTTTCGCTGAAAGCCCGGATATACGAATCTCTGAAATCGGCGATTACGTCGATGAACATTTACGACGAGGATGCGCAACTGCGGCTTGATGAGCGCAAACTCTCCGAACAGTTCGGCATCTCTCGCACACCGCTTCGGGAAGCCCTTGCGCGTCTTGATCAGGAAGGGCTCGTGGATATTGTTCCGCGGCGGGGCATCTTTATTGTCCGCAAGTCAAAAGATGAAATCCTTGAAATGATCACGGTGTGGGCCGCGCTTGAGAGCATGGCCGCGCGGATTATTACACAGGAGGCACTCAAGCCCGAGATCGCAAAGCTACGTGAAATGTTCGGAGCCTTCGAAGGGGAAAGCCCAGCTGAGCACATTGATGAGTACTCGGATGCCAACATCCGGTTTCATCAGGCCATCATTGCCATGTCGAAAAACACGCACATTATAAAGATCACGGATGGGCTTTTCGTCCACGTTCGCGCCATTCGCCACCGCACCATTTTCGATGTCGATCGCGCCAGCAAATCCATCGACGATCACATGCAGATTATCGAAGCTCTTGAGCAGCGCAAGACGGACCGAGCGGGAAAGCTGGTTCGCGAACATACACTGAAGCTCCGCGACCACGTTGCGGATCACGTCAACCTCGATTTCTGAAGCGCGTACGCCGACGTATGCAGGAGAACCCATCATGGCACTCGCCGAAACGCTCGATGATCACGTCACAAATGCCGATCCGCAGACCCTGACCGACGGTTTCCATCTGCTGATTGATGCGCTCAAGCTTAACGACATCAAGACCATCTACAATGTGCCGGGCATTCCGATCACAGACCTTGGCCGATACGCGCAGGCCTCAGGCATCCGGGTGCTGTCGTTCCGACATGAGCAGCACGCGGGCTATGCTGCATCGGTCGCCGGCTTCCTGACCAAAAAGCCTGGTATTTGCATGACTGTGTCCGCCCCCGGTTTTCTGAACGGTCTGACGGCACTGGCCAATGCAACAACGAATTGCTGGCCTATGATTCTGATTTCCGGCTCTTCCGAGCGGGAAGTCGTGGACCTGCAGCAAGGCGACTATGAGGAAATGGATCAACTCGCGATCGCCAAACCGCTCTGCAAGGCGGCGTTCCGCATCTTGCACGCCGAGGATATCGGAATTGGTGTGGCCCGTGCCATCCGCTCTGCCGTATCTGGACGCCCTGGCGGCGTATATCTCGATATCCCCGGCAATCTGCTAGGTCAGGTCATGGATGCCGTTGAGGGGGAAAAATCTCTGGTCAAGGTGATTGACCCTGCACCAAAACAAACACCATCCGCCGAAGCGATTGATCGTGCCATTGATGTGATGAAGAGCGCCAGACGTCCGCTCATTATTCTTGGCAAGGGCGCGGCCTACGATCAATCGGACGATATTATCCGTGAACTGGTAGAGAAATCCGGTATTCCATATTTGCCCATGTCGATGGCGAAAGGACTTCTCCCCGACACGCATCCGCAGTCTGCATCGGCTGCGCGTTCCATGGTTCTGAAAGACTCTGACGTCGTGTTGATGGTTGGTGCCAGGTTGAACTGGTTGCTCAGTCACGGCAAGGGTAAGCAGTGGGGCGAACCGTATAGCAAGAAATTTGTCCAGATCGATATCGAAGCAACTGAGATGGACAGTAACGTCGAGATTGCTGCACCACTGGTTGGGGACGTCGGCTCCGTCGCGACGGCTCTTGTTGCAGCGATGGGAGACAGTTGGCAGCAACCGCCAAGTGACTGGACTGAAGCGGTTCGCAACAAAGTTCAGGCCAACGTGGAACGCATGGCGAGCCGACTTCAAAACAACTCGACACCGATGGACTATAGCTCCGCGCTTGGCGTCCTGAAAAAAGTGATGGCCGACAAACCGGATACGATGTTTGTCAATGAGGGTGCCAATACGCTCGACTTTGCGCGATCCATTATCGACATTCATAAACCGCGTAAACGGATCGACGTTGGGACATGGGGCGTGATGGGGATCGGCATGGGGTCCGCGATCGCTGCGGCGGTTGAAACGGGCCACCCCGTACTTGCCGTGGAAGGAGATAGCGCATTCGGGTTCTGCGGCATGGAGATCGAAACGATTTGTCGCTATAACCTCCCGGTTTGCATTGTCGTTTTCAATAACAACGGAATCTATCGTGGTGACGATACAAACTGGTCGGGCGGTGAAGACCCGGCCACGACCGTTTTCGTAAGCGATGCCCGTTACGATCACATGATGGCTGCGTTTGGCGGCGTGGGCGTTCAGGCTGAAACACCAGATGAGTTGAACACCGCCGTGCGCGAAGCTATCGAGAGCCGCAAGCCAACTCTGATCAATGCAAAGATCGACCCCAAGGCTGGCAAGGAAAGTGGCAACATTGGCAGCCTCAACCCGCAGTCAGCCGTTGCGCAGGCGCGCTATCCTCAAGCCGTGAAGCACTAGTTATCAGCTGGATCCGCGTGATCCGCTCTGAAGGAAACAAACGATGAAAGCACTCGAAGGCGTTAAGATCCTGGACTTCACGCACGTCCAGTCAGGCCCAACCTGCACGCAGCTTCTGGGTTGGTTCGGTGCCGACGTGATCAAGGTGGAGCGCCCGGGAGTCGGCGACGCGACCCGCCAGCAACTTGTGGACGTTCCCGGTGCGGACAGTCTCTATTTCACGATGCTGAATCACAACAAACGCTCGATTACGCTGAACACCAAGAACGAGACCGGCAAGGAAGTTCTGGAGCGACTCGTGAAGGAGTGCGACGTGCTGGTGGAAAATTTTGCTCCGGGCGCACTGGATCGCATGGGCTTCACCTGGGAACGTATCCAGGAACTCAACCCGCGCATGATCATGGCGTCGATCAAGGGGTTTGGCCCGGGGCCCTATGAAGACTGCAAGGTCTACGAAAACGTGGCGCAGTGTACTGGCGGCTCGGCTTCAACAACCGGATTCCTTGACGGCCCTCCAACCGTGACTGGCGCGCAGATTGGCGACAGTGGCACGGGTTTGCATCTCTGTCTTGGCATCATGACAGCCTTGTTCCAGCGCGAGAAAACCGGGCGCGGACAAAAAGTCATGGCAGCGATGCAGGACGGTGTGCTCAATCTGTGCCGCGTAAAACTGCGCGACCAGCAACGGCTCGCGAAGGGACCGCTTCAGGAGTACAGCCAGTTTGGCAAAGGCATCGAATTCGGTGATGCGACACCCCGCGCCGGCAACGATTCTGGTGGTGGGCAGCCAGGCTGGATCGTGAAGTGCAAAGGTTGGGAAACGGACCCGAACGCTTACGTCTATTTCATCACCCAGGCCCCTGTCTGGGATAAGGTTTGCGAGGTGATCGGTAAACCGGAGTGGGTCACAGATCCGGAGTACGCGACAGCGCCTGCCCGTCTCGACAAGATCGCCGCGATTTTCGACGCGGTGGAGGAGTGGACCAAGACCAAGGACAAGTTCGAGGTCATGGACATCTGCAATCCGCTGAACATTCCTTGTGGTCCCATCCTGTCCATGAAAGAACTGGCGGAAGAACCAAGCTTGCGCGAGACCGGTACGATTGTCGAAGTCGACCATCCTGAGCGTGGGCCGTACCTTTCTGTCGGTTGCCCGATCAAATTGTCGGACTCTCCCGTGGACGTGACCCGCTCGCCACTTCTCGGCGAGCACACAGAAGAAATTCTCACTGACGTTCTCGGCTACACTGGCGATGAGCTTGAAGCCGTCAAGGTGTCCGGCGCGGTTGGCGACATGCCGAAGGCGGAAGCGGCGGAGTAGTGCGCAGGGCAGGCTTACTGGACAGTCCACCTTGCTTCATCGTGAGGAGTCGCATAGCCGGATTTCAAATCAGTTTGAAACGGAGATTATAACCTCTTCTTGCGAGGCACGCTGCGATGCATTGCTCCTCAGGATGAGGAATAGAACAAGAGTTGCTCGTACCGGGCAGCACACGGAACCTGAACGGAGCATCCCCGAAAATGCGTATCATCGTTATGGGCCAACAGGCGTTCGGCAAGGACGCTCTGGCAAAAATTCTGCAGAACGACAGGGATGAAGTCGTCGCCGTCTATTGCGAGCCGGACCGCGAGGGAAAACCGTTGGATCCGATCAAGGACTTTGCGCTGGAGAAAGGCATACCTGTCCATCAACCTGCGAATTTCAAGTCGCAGGAGTCACTCGACACACTCGCTGCTCTCAAGGCCGATCTGATGGTCATGGCATTCGTGAATGTTTTCGTTCCCGAGGCGGCGCGCGACATGCCAACGCATGGCTCTATCTGCTTCCACCCGTCTTTGCTGCCGTTGCACCGTGGTCCATCCGCCGTCAACTGGCCAATTATTTTCGGTTCAACCCAATCCGGCTTTTCGTGGTTCTACCCGACCGACGGGCTGGACGAGGGCGACGTGTTGATGCAGTGGGAATGCCCCATTGGCCCGGATGACACGGTAATCGATCTGTACTTCAAGAAGATTTACCCAGCGGCTATCGACTCCGTACCTGACGTTGTGGATGCGTTCCGCGACGGCAACCCGCCGCACATGGAACAGGACGAATCCAAAGCAACCTACGAATACCGCTGCAAGAAGAAGGACGCCCGGATCGACTGGTCCAAGCCGGTGGACGAGGTTTACAATCGCATTCGTGGCACCAACCCGGCACCGGGGGCCTGGGCCATGCACGGCGATCTGGAACTGCAGATTTTTGACAGCGCCAAGGCAGGTGCCGTTGACGGTCAAGCTGGCGAGGTCGTTTCCGTTTCCGACGACGGCGTAACCATCGCAGCGCACGGAGGCTCAATCCTCGTAAAGCGGGTGAGGCCGAAAGGCGGCGACAAGCAGTCCGCAACGGACTTTGCTGCAGCAGGCGGCTTGAAGGCAGGTGACCTGCTGGTTTGAGTGCGCCGCGATGATCGCACGGACCAATTGGCTCAAATTGGTTTTCAAAGGTATGAAATTGGTCTACATCCGGCGCTGAACACCGCCGGATCAAGGTTTCGAAGAGATACACCTGCCCCGTACTGCGGGGCCACCAGGGAGACGAAGCGCAATGAGCGTCAAAAGCGATATCGAGATTGCCCGCGAAGCGAAGATGAAGCCGATCACGGAGATTGGTGAGAAGCTGGATATTCCGGCGGATGCGCTGCTCCAGTACGGCCCGTCGAAGGCGAAGGTCTCCTATGATTTC
>CALHAX010000132.1 GCA_937931785.1 uncultured Hyphomicrobiaceae bacterium
TCAGCGCCGTTCGGGAATATCCTCCCGTTTTCCGCGTGGAATTTCGGCTTGCTTGTCGTAGAGTGGCAGCTCGGCAAGTTCCGCGGCCTGCATCGAACCATCCTTGCAGGCGAGCATGATGCTGGTCCCAGGGCCATGCGCATCCGTGTCGAGCAATCCGATCCCGATGCCATGACCAAGATAGGGGGACGTGGCGCCCGCCGTCACCGTCCCAACTCGCGCGCCGTCCACCATGATATCCCCGTTGATCAGTGGTTCGCCGGTTGCGCATGTGATGCCGTGAGATTGCCGTCCTCGCGGCGCTTTCGACAAGGCTACCTTGCCGATGAAATCAGCTTTGTCTTCATCGACAAAGTGACCGAGGCCCGCCGCATAAGGTGTCGTCCGTTCATTGAAATCCGACCCTGCGTTGAGGATGCCTGCTTCAATCCGCCGGATGTTCATGGCGTCGAGACCAAAGATTTCCATTCCGAACGGCTTGCCTGCAGCACTAAGATGTGCCCAGAGCGCTTCGGCGTCGTGATGCGGTTCCGTATAATACTCCCATCCAAGTTCGTTCGTGTAGCCGGTGCGCGTGATTACCACCTCTTGTCCACCAAATGACACCCGCGCCATCGCGAAATATCCGAACGGGGATGGCATGCCATTGTCGCTGGCCGCTTCAAGGATCTTGAGTGCATTCGGCCCCTGAACTTGCGAAACAAAAACGTCAGGATCGGAAATCTCGACGTCCATACCAGCAGCATGCGCGCGGGCCCAACTGTAAAAATCTCCGTCCGCCTGCGCGTACCAGAACATATCATCCGCCAGACGCAGCAGTATCCCGTCGACAATCAGCCCCCCGTCCTCGTAACAGGCAAGACCATAGCCGCATCGTCCGACCTTCACTTTCGTGATGTCCTTGGTGAACAGCTTGTCGAGAAGGCGTTCGGCATCTGGGCCCTTGAACTGAAGCGGCCATTCGCCGGTGTTCAGAACAGCCGCTTGCTGACGCAACCGCCAATACCCGTCTTCAGTCGAATGATCATCGAAACACACAGCCATGTGGCGACGATTATACACGCAGTAATGCGGCCCCTTGGGGCGCTCGATGTGATGGTAGGGATGGCGTGTCTGGCTGTAATCCCACCCTGCACCGGGCATCGTCGTTACCAGATCCCGTGTTTCACCATCACTTGAGCGCATCGTTCGTCTCCCCGTGTTTGCGTGACGCCTTGCAAGCCGACACACGATTTGCTCCATGAATTCTATCATCACAGGTGCGATACTCGCATGCTGTGAATCGCCGTGTCGTATCGGATTATCAGCGTTTTTGGAGCGAATTAGAATTCATTTGATCTTGCGAAATCGTTAGATTATCTAACTTTTGCGATGACCAAGTGGATGCCGTCCCTGAATGCACTGCGCGCGTTTGAAGCGACCGCGCGTCATCTCAGCTATCCGTCCGCCGCTGCGGAATTGGGCGTAACACCGGCGGCCGTCAAACAGTTGGTCAGCAAGCTTGAAGACGCGATCGGGTTGCCGCTCGTCGAGCGGAGGGGCCGTGGACTGGCGCTCACCCGAGCCGGTCAGTCGGGTTGTGCAGATCTGGTCAGTGCGATGCGCCATCTGTCGCTATCCGTGGAGAAGATGCGTGGTCAGGACAATGACCCGTCCCTGATCGTCACGGTCGAGGCGTCGCTCGCAACCACATGGCTGGTGCCCAAGCTGGAGGGATTTCGCGCCCGGCACCCACGCGTGAACGTTCTGATTGACTCCTCTCAGGAGATCGTGGATCTAGGGCGCCGCAAGGTCGATGTCGCCATCCGCTACGGTGTCACGCCGCAAAAGGGTCAGGTGGTTCACCGGCTGTTTGACGATCGGATTTTTCCCGCATGTAGTCCGGCCCTCGCCGCGGGACCACCGGTGCTCAGGACACTGGAGGACCTTTCTTCGGTGCCGCTGATCCACTGGGACATTGCACATCTGTCCTGGGCGTCACAAACGCGCAAGTGGTTCGCTTGGGAGAGCTGGTTCGCGAAAGTCGATGGCCCGGCAATCGAGGGTGGCGGAGGGGTGTATTTCAATGACTACGGTCAGGCTGTCCAGGCGGCGATCGCGGGGCAGGGTGTGATGCTGGCGAGTTGGCCCATCCTGCGCGATGCTCTGGACGCAGGCGTTCTGGTGCGGCCCTTCCATGAAACCGTGACAACGGACATTGGTTACGACCTTGTGACAACGGGAGATGCCAGCCAACGGCCCGAAGTCAGCGCGTTTGTCGCGTGGATGTTGAGCGTGGCGCAGCAAGAACGCGAGGCTGGTGAGACCAGTCTCCAATCAGCGTTCTGATCATCGCGTGCGCTTGTATATGGGGGCTTTGAATTTCCCGCTTGCTCCGGTCGATATTCCCGGTCACGGTTCGACTTCGATCTGATCACATTCCACCGAAGCAGGTTGCGCCGTGTCGCCACGCTTGAAAGGCAATCTGGCCGCGTTCATCGCGATGCTGTTCTGGGCCACCGGTTTTCCGGTCGTCGCGGTTATTCTGCAGACGTGGGAACCGCTGCTCCTGGCACCGTTCCGGCTGGCGGCTTCTGCAGCTGTTCTGCTTTTGGTGGTGGCGGCGACAAGCGGGTTTCGCCAACTGACCTTGCGACAGTGGTGGGCGATTACGTGGATCGGCGGTGGCATCCTGTCCGCGTCTACAATCCTGCTCCTCTACGGTCAGAACCTGGCGCACCCCATAACAGTAGCCGTCATTATCTCCATGATGCCGATGATTTCCGCCGCCATGGGCATGGCTGCCGGAACAGAGCGGCTGACGGCTGCTCTTGCGGTCGGGGTTGCTCTGTCCGTTGTTGGGGGCGCGATCACCAGCTATACCCCGTCTGAGGTCGGCGCCATGGACCTGGGTGCACTGTTCGGGGCCGGTCTGGTGTTGTGCGCCATCACGCTGTTCGTCCTCTACACCCGCATGACGGAAACGCATCTCTCGCAGTTGCCCGGTGCCGCCAAGGCCGGCTTGACGATGTTCGCTGCGATGATTGTCGTGGGCGATCTCGCGTTCCTTGCGGCCGGTTGGAACTTGGTGCCGCTGCAGATGGATTTCTCGCCCTACACGATGGCGCTGATCACCTGGCTCGGAGCGGCAGCGATCGGCATTTCCATGACGCTCTGGTTCGTGAGTGTGCGACTGATCGGAACAACGATCACCGCGATGCACCACAATCTCGTGCCGTTCTACGTGATCTTGCTTTCGCTCGCGGCAGGCGGCGCCATCGCGACACAACACTGGATTGGCGCTGCTCTGGTGATTGTGGGCGCGGTGGTTGCGCAACTCGCGCCACAGGAACAGCAGCAAATGGCATCGATGTCACCTGATGCTGAGGCCTACACACGTCCGCTGGCTGCCGCGCCAACTGTCGCTGTTGTCGCCCCTCCGGTCCAACGGCGCGACGTGGAAACCGGCATGATCATCATGGCCTGTGCCATGCTCTACCTGCCGCTCATCGATACATTCGCAAAACTGATTTCCACGACGATACCGGCAGGGCAAGTCTCATGGTCCCGCTTTTTCTTCCAGACGGTCTTCCTTGCGCCCCTTGCGTTGATGCGGTTCTCGACCTGGCAGTCAGGCAATCTGCTGGTGCACATGGCGCGCGGTTTGATGATCTCGATTGCGACTCTGTTTTTCTTCGCTGCCCTCAAGGTTCTGCCACTCGCCGATGCCATCTCGATATTTTTCATCGAACCCCTGATACTGACGATCCTGTCGGCCGTTGTCTTGGGTGAGAAGATCGGGTGGCGGCGATCCGTCGCTGTCGTGGTCGGCTTCATCGGCGCGCTGATTGTCATCCGTCCAAGTTATGAAGTGTTTGGTGTTCAGGCATTGCTGCCGATGGGCACGGCGTTGGCTTTCGCGATCTATTTGCTGCTCACCCGCGGCGTGGCCCAGCGTGAGGACCCGATCACCATTCAGTTCATGGCAGGGATTTTCGGGCTCGGGTTCATGACCATCGCGTTGGCTGCAGGTGTGCAGTTTGATATTCCAGTGATTACGCCGGTTTGGCCAACACAATACGAGTGGCTCATGTTGTTTGGTGTGGGGGTGGTGGCGACATCTGGGCACTTGTTGGTCGTACATGCGTTCCGCCGGGCTGAAGCAGGCATTCTGGCACCGTTTCAGTACCTGGAGATTATTCCGTCCGTCATATTGGGTTTCTTGATCTTTGGTGATTTCCCGGATGCACTGACGTGGTGCGGGATCGCGATCATTATCTCGTCCGGGTTCTACGTGTTCCGGCGAGAACGGGCCGTCGCGCGCGCTGAGCAACAGCAAGCATCAATCGAGAATGCCCCGGTTTTCGTGCCGCAACACCACCGCGCGCCACATCCTGCAGAATAGACTGCTTGGCTCACCATGTTTCACGTGTCGCGGTGTCTCCGAAAATTTCAGCCAGACGCCGTCGCGCCGGTGGCGTCGCATCCTCGGGTAGCGCATCGATCGCAAAGAACGCCGTCTCGCGAATTTCCATGTTCGGTGCTGGAATCGTCGGGCGCGACCAGGCCCGCACCACGAACACCGCAATATGGTCCCCCGGAAATTTTTCGAAGTTCGCAAAAACGCCGTGCAGGTCGGCCGTCTCTCCAACAATCACGCCAGCCTCTTCCTCGAGTTCACGCCGCAACGCCGTCAGAAGTGTTTCGCCCCACTCAACGCCACCGCCTGGAAAGTGCCACCCTGGTCGATAGCCGTGCCGCACCATCAGCACACGATCTGAGGCATCGATGACGATCCCCTGCGCACCCATCGTAAGGCCGCGCGTCAGACGCCAAAATGGGCGCAGAACCGTTTGTGCGGCACGGGAAAGCATGGGTTGTCCTTGAGGTTGCGCATCTGTACGTCGTGGTGTCATACGCAATCAGGCGCCCATGCTGCAACTGACCGACGCACCAAAACCCGGAACCAATGTTCACACTCGCGCACATTTCGGACGTACATCTTGCACCGATGCCAATGCCCTGGCCGCAACACCTGCTAGGGCAACGCATTTTTGGCTTTGTGAACTGGCATCTCCTGGGGCGCAAACGGCATCATCAGCGCGCCACGCTTGATGCCCTCATTGCGCACCTGAAATCCCAACCGCACGACCACATCGCCCTGAGCGGCGACATCGTGAACATTGCCTTGCCACAGGAATTTGCACGGGCCCAGACCTGGATTGAAGCCCTGGGATCGCCGACCGAACTGTCCATTGTGCCCGGAAACCACGACGCCTATGTCGCCGCACCGCAAGGGCGGGGCATCGATCTCTGGCATGCCTATATGGCGTCGGACAATAAAGAGACCGCAGCGAACCTCGCGGCGCGCAAGTCTCCGTATGGCGGATTTCCATACGCAAGGCGCTTTGATGATGTGGTCCTGATCGGCCTGGCGTCCGGTATACCGACACGTCCACTGTCGGCCACCGGAACGCTTGGGCCGGAGCAAAGGGCGAAACTTGAGCAATTATTGGAAAACCTCGCCGGTGAGGATGTGTGTTGCGTCGTGATGATCCACCACCCACCTCTCCCGGGACTGGCGCTTCCGCTCCGTCATCTTACGGATTCTGAGGAACTCGAGGGTATCTTCAACCGCCATCAGATTCATCTGGCGTTCCACGGGCACAACCATCGCAATGAGCTGGCCTGGGGGGAAGGTCCGGAATATCCATTCCCCGTGGTTGGCGTACCGTCAGCGTCGATGGCCGACGCGCAGCATCGCCCACTCGCCCGTTACAACCTCTACGAAATTGAACGCGCTGAAAAACACTGGGTGATCACGATGCGTGGTTTTGGTTTCGAGGAGAAGGGCGGGCCCGTGCAGCTTCTTGAAGAAAAGCAGCTTATCCACCCAGACAAGGTCTGATGGAGCGAGAACGATGCATTTCGACCCAGAATCGGCACAAAATGCAGTAACAGACCGCCAGTTGAAGATCAGAAAACCGGAACGGGGTGCAACCCTATGCGTGAACGCGTCAAAGCCTACGTCAGTCAGCCTTGGGTCGAACGTACGATCCTGATCCTCATCGTCATCAATGCGATCACGCTCGGGTTGGAAACCAGTGACACTGTGATGGCCAGTTGGGGTGGATTTCTATTGGCTCTCGACAAGATCATTCTGGCAATCTTCGTTGTTGAGGTTGGGGCACGCATGTTTGCACATGGTCGCAATTTCTGGCGTGACCCGTGGAGCATCTTCGACTTTCTCGTGATTGGCATCGCGTTGATTCCGGCGACGGGCAACCTGGCTGTCCTGCGCTCCCTGCGGATCATGCGCGCGTTGCGTCTGATCTCGGCGGTTCCATCCATGCGCCGGGTTGTCAGCGGGCTTTTGAAGGCCATTCCCGGTATGGGGTCCGTGACGATGCTGCTGCTGCTGATGCTCTACGTTGCGGCAGTCATGTCGACGTCGATGTACGGCGACGATTTCCCGGAATACTTTGGTACGCTCGGCGCATCGTCGTTCACGCTGTTCCAGATCATGACGCTGGAAAACTGGCCCGATATTGCACGTTCTGTCATCGCGAAATACCCGACAGCCTGGATTTTCTTCGTGGTCTACATCCTGCTCACATCGTTTGCGGTGTTGAACCTGTTCATCGGTATCATTGTGGATGCGATGCAGTCGGAGCAACCCTCTCCCGCAGAACTGGCACACGACGTTGCAGGACAGACAGAAGACGAACTGGACGCTATTGCTGCGCAGATTGGTAGTTTGCGAACCGAAATGGCGGAAATCAAAAATATGCTAGAAAAATCAAAGACTTGAAGGTCGCGCCTTGACAATTGCTGCAATGCAGCATTGAGTTGCAGTGCAGCAATTCTGTGCGGCAGCAAAAGCGAGGCACGAACGCATGGCATCCCGCAAGGCAAAACATATGCATCTAAACATCGCGCTGCAGGGGGGAGGTGCGCATGGCGCCTTCACATACGGCGCACTGGATCGCTTGCTCGAAACTGAAACACTTGTCATCGATACGGTCAGTGGTACGAGCGCTGGTGCAGTTAACGCTGTGGCTCTCGCAAGTGGCTACGCCACAGGCGGGGCGGACGGTGCGCGCGCCTCACTTGAAGCGATCTGGGCTGCCATAGCGGATGGAGGCCGCACATATGGCGGGTCTCTCAACCCATTTGCGGCGGGACTGCGCGGAATGGAAGCGTTCTCCGGTGGATCTATGGCGCGGTTTTCGGCAGCGTTCTCTCCTTATGAATTCAACCCGTTGGACATCAATCCTCTGCGTGCCGTATTGTCTGATCACATCGACTTCGATGCCGTGCGCTCGGGCGAGATCAATCTGGCGATTGCGGCAACAGATGTTGAAACGGGGATCGCCCGCATCTTCGAGAAACACGAAATTACGCCGGAGGTCATTCTCGCTTCGGCGTGTCTTCCAGCGGTCAGCAAGGCAGTCGAGATTGATGGACGACACTACTGGGATGGTGGATTTTCGGCCAACCCGGATCTTCTTTCGTTCGCGCGACTTGGCAAGACGCAGGACACATTGTTGATCCTCATCAGCCCGTTGTCCGACCCGCTTCTGCCACGTTCACCCCAGGAGATAGCGGCGGCGGCGGCGCGAATGACATTCAACCAACCGCTGTTGCGGGACCTGTGGTTGATCGATGCGGTGCGCACAACCAAGGGACTGACGCTACGCCCGGCCAGCCAGCTTGAACGGCTTGCAAAGCAACGTTTCCACGTTATCGACGCCGGGACGCACACGAGCGATCTGGGGCCCGAAACCAAGATGATTCCGGATCGAAACATGATCGACGCGCTCAGAAATGCCGGGCGCGAGGAGGCCGAAGCCTGGCTTGATGAGAACGCACGTCATGTCGGATGGCAGGAAACCGCTGACTTCCCGTCGCGCTTGCGGCCTGCTTCCAAAACAAAGGTCGATGCCTGATCGAACCGTTGACATGTGCACGGCTTTGAAGGCCGCTGGAGAAAAACGTTCGACAAGCCGAAATCAGTCGCCTACAGGTGCAAAAAAATATTCACCTCGGGGGAGTGATAACATGGCGTTTCAGATCGGCATTGGACCGCGCGTCCGCAAGTCTCCTTTTTACGACGCAACGGTTAAGGCGGGCGTGGCCGGGTTCACGATCTACAATCATATGTACATGCCGGTGTCGTACGGCGACCTTGCTGGAGAGTACGACCGCCTGATCAATGGTGTCAGCATGTGGGACGTGGCAGCGGAACGGCAGGTCGAACTCAAGGGGCCGGACGCCTTCAAGCTGGCGCAGTACCTGACACCACGCAATCTTTCCAGGTTTGTAGTAGGGCAGGGGAAATATGTCCCGATCTGCAATCATCAGGGACACGTGATCAACGATCCGATTTGCCTGAAGCTGGCAGAAGACCAATACTGGCTTTCGATCGCTGACAGCGATGTGCTGCTGTGGGCGCAGGCCATCGCAGGTGAGAAGAAATTCGACGTCGAGGTTCGCGAGCCGGACGCATCGCCGCTGGCGATCCAGGGGCCAAAGGCGGAACAGGTGGTCGCCGACTTGTTTGGCGCGTGGCCCGCGAAATTGAAATACTTCTGGTTCCGCAAGGCCAAGCTGGACGGTATTCCTGTTCTGGTCGCCCGTTCCGGTTGGAGCAAGCAGGGCGGGTTCGAGCTCTACCTGCTCGACGCAAATAAAGGGACTCAGCTTTGGGATCGCGTCGCAAAGGCCGGAAAGAAATACGGGATTGGTCCGGGCTGCCCGAACTACATCGAGCGTGTCGAAAGTGGGCTGCTATCGTACGGCGCAGACAATGCCGTTGATTCAACGCCTTACGAAATCGGCCTCGGCAAATACGTTGACCTCGATCAACGCACGGCCTTCATCGGAAAGGCTGCCCTCAAGAAAGCAAATGAAGACGGACCGCAGCGAAAAACGGTCGGCCTGATCGTGGCTGGGCGCGCCTTGAAATCCAACGAGCATCGATGGCGCGTGTTCAAAGGCAAACGCGATGTCGGCATGATGGGTGTCGTGGCGTATTCTCCGCGTCTGAAGAAGAACGTCGCGCTGGCGCAGATCGCGACCTCCGTGAAGGATGATGCGAGCGATCTTACGGTTCAGACGCCATCCGGAGCACGCAAGGCAATAATCACGGCTGTTCCGTTCATCTGAGGTGCAGATCGCCTGTTTACCCCGCGACAAAGGATATGTGGGGTAGACGCAAGGCGCATTGGATTTTGCTCGTCGAGCCTGCTAGACAGCGATCATGTTGCAATGCAGCATTCAGCTGCATGCCGCGCTACGACTGCAGCTGAAAGGTTCGATCCATGGCCCAACCCGCTTTAGCCCAAACAGAAACGCAATGGGTCTACCGGTTCGGAAACGGGCAGGCTGACGGAACGGCCGCCATGAAGGACCTGCTTGGTGGCAAGGGCGCAAACCTGGCCGAGATGGCCAATCTTGGCCTGCCGGTTCCACCGGGCTTCACGATCACCACTGACGTGTGCGCAGCGTACTACGCGGCGGGCAAATCCTTCACGGACGAGATGGAACGTCAGGTCGACGCCGCGATCGCGGATGTGGGCGCAATGGTCGGTGCAGGGTTCGGCGAGACAGACAATCCTCTGCTTGTCTCGGTTCGCTCAGGCGGGCGCGCTTCGATGCCTGGTATGATGGACACGATCCTCAATCTGGGGTTGAACGATGCTACAGTCGAAGGGCTCGCATTACGATCTGGCGATCGCCGGTTTGCCTACGACAGTTATCGGCGGTTCATTCAGATGTATGGCGACGTGGTGCTTGGCGTGGAGCACGAGTCGTTCGAGGACATTCTTGAAACATTCAAGCAGCAGAACGGCCTGACGCAGGACACGGAGTTAAGTGCGGAAGACCTGCGCGACATCGTCTCCCAGTACAAACAACTTGTTGAGGAAGAGATCGAAAAGCCGTTCCCGCAGGACATCAGGGAACAGCTTTGGGGCGCCATTTCTGCTGTTTTCCTCTCTTGGCAGAATGCGCGAGCGCAAACCTACCGCCGCCTCCACGGAATTCCGGATGAGTGGGGGACGGCCGTCAATGTGCAGGCCATGGTGTTCGGTAACATGGGCGACAGCAGCGCGACCGGCGTTGCTTTCACGCGCAATCCGTCCACCGGAGAGAAAAAACTCTACGGCGAATTTCTTGTCAACGCACAGGGCGAGGACGTTGTGGCCGGCATCCGTACGCCGCAAAGCCTGACCGAAGCTGCCCGCATCGAAGGCGGGGACAAACTCCCGTCTCTTGAAACCGTGATGCCTGGCCCCTTTGCCGAGTTCCGTACCATCTGCGACACCCTCGAAGCGCACTACCGCGACATGCAGGACATCGAGTTCACGATCCAGGATGGCAAACTCTGGATGCTGCAAACGCGTGTTGGCAAACGCACGACGGAAGCCGCCTTGAAAATTGCCGTGGAAATGGTCGGCGAGGGTGTCATCACGAAGAACGAAGCTGTGATGCGGATTGACGCCGAGGCGCTCGACCAGTTGCTGCATCCAACTCTCGATCCGGACGCGCCGCGCGATGTCATCGCGACAGGACTTCCGGCATCGCCCGGAGCGGCCTGTGGCGAGATCGTGTTCAATGCCGACGAAGCGGAAGCCCTGGCATCAGATGGCAAATCCGTGCTCCTCGTGCGTATAGAAACCAGCCCCGAGGACATTCATGGCATGTACGCCGCAACGGGCATCCTCACCACGCGTGGCGGCATGACCAGCCATGCGGCTGTCGTGGCCCGTGGCATGGGGCGGCCCTGTGTTTCGGGAGCCGGTGCAATCCGGATCGACATGCAGGCGGGCACGTTGACCGCCAGCGGTCGCACATTCAATCGTGGCGACATTCTCACGATCGACGGGACAACCGGCCAGATCCTCAACGGCAAAGTGCCGACACGCCAACCCGAACTTTCCGGTGATTTTGCGGAACTCATGACCTGGGCTGATGCATCGCGGACGATGGGCGTGCGCGCAAACGCCGACACGCCACGTGATGCAAAGCAGGCCCGTCATTTCGGCGCGGAAGGTATCGGTCTGTGCCGCACGGAGCATATGTTCTTTGAGGACACGCGCATTCAGGCCGTGCGCGAAATGATTCTCGCAAACGATGAGAGTGGTCGTCGCAAGGCACTCGACAAAATTCTGCCGATGCAACGCAATGATTTCGTCGACCTGTTCGAGATCATGGAGGGGTTGCCGGTCACCATCCGCCTGCTCGACCCACCCTTGCACGAATTTCTTCCCCATGAGGCGAAGGACATCGCAAGTGTTGCGCAGGAGCTGGGCGTCGACACCAACGTTCTTGCCGACCGTGTGAAATCCCTGGAAGAATTCAACCCCATGCTGGGGTTCCGTGGATGCCGTCTCGCGATCGCCTATCCCGAGATTCCTGAGATGCAGGCCCGCGCGATCTTTGAGGCGATGATCGAAGTCGAGAAAAAGACCGGCAAGGCCGCACAGCCTGAAATCATGTTGCCGCTCATCGTCGGACGCGAAGAGTATGTCGTGCTTGAGGATATCATCCGTCAGGCCGCAGCAACAGTGGAACGCGAAACGGGCGCGACGCTGAACTATATCATAGGCACAATGATCGAATTGCCACGCGCCTGCCTGAAAGCGGATGAGATTGCGGAACGCGCAGAATTCTTTTCGTTTGGCACCAACGACCTGACGCAAACCGCATTCGGATTGAGCCGGGACGACGCCGGTCCGATCCTCGCGAAATACACATCAAGCGGGATTTTTGAACGCGATCCGTTCATCGCAATCGATCAGGACGGTGTCGGTGAACTGGTCAAGATTGGTATCGAACGAGGGCGCAAAAGCCGACCGCACATCAAGCTTGGTATCTGTGGCGAACACGGCGGCGAGCCGTCGTCTGTCGCGTTCTGTCACACGATTGGTCTGGACTACGTATCCTGCTCGCCGTTCCGCGTACCTATTGCTCGTCTCGCGGCAGCACAGGCTGCGATCAGCGAAAAAGCAAAGTGACAGGTCGTAGATAGCCTCAGCAGCAATGTCGCAGCCGACTGCGGGATAAGTTATCCCGCAGCTTCGTCCATCGGAATGTCGCCCATCCGGACCGGGCCCGGATTTGCACCGTCGTCATCGTCCTTGGCGGGCGTAGCCATTTTGGCGCGTGGCGCACGACGACGACGTGGTTTGGGCGCAGGTTCTTCGGTTGCGGGTTCTGCACTCACTGGCGCATCGACAGCAACAACGACTGCTTCTGCAGGTTGCTGCTCTTCGCTCTCCTCGGCCTTCTGATCTTTTACCGGCGCAGGACCACGGCGCTGCCGTTGCGGTTGACCTTCACTACGGCCTTCGGCTCGAGTTTCACCGCGTCCTTCACCTCGAGGTTCATTACGGCCATTGCTCTGACCGTTTGATCCATTCGGCAGATTGGCACCTTGGCCGCTCGCATCCTGCTGTTGCTGTGCCGTTGCGATGATACGGTTGTAATGCTCGGCATGCTGGAGATAATTCTCCGCCATTACAGTGTCTCCAGCCGACAATGCATCGCGCGCCAGGGTTATATATTTTTCCGCGATGAGCGACGCGTTTCCGCGAATTTTCACATCGGGGCCGTTCGATTCATATCCGCGCTGCAAAGGATTTTGCGGCTTGCGTCCACGCCCGCGTCCGCGGCGGTTTTGTTGTTGTGGTTGCCTCATGGGGCCCCTTCTGAACATTCTCTGGTTAAACGGAATTCCAAGCCCCAAACGAATTGTTTGGCGCGCGCCTGCTCCTGAAAATCACAAAACGCTCGTTACAAGATGCAAGGCGAAAGCATTTCTCCCCAAAGCACAGATGGGCGACATAACACGGCGCCAGTAAGCGGCGGCATGACAGTCGAACTATCTGTTACTTCATAGCTAGATCGTTTTCCTCACCATTCCGGCTGACACAAATTTTGGTGTCTACGAGACCAAGAACCAACTTGATCATCAGCTACGGAGGCGTCACTGAAATCGGGATGACGGTTGTTTCAAACTTGAGCTGCCTCTCATTTGGGAGGCGCTTCACCCGTCTGTTATTCCGTTAAAAGGAATCTACCCCGGTCTGATGGCAAAACCAAGATTTATTTTGCGTTAACGTGGGCTTACAAGCTGTTTTTATCTAATTTCCCGGCTTTGAATCACGCAATATTGCGAAGTCGAGCATTGTGTGCCCGACCAGCCACGCATCGCTCGACGCCGCCAAGGTCCTTTGCGATGCCCAGATCTGGCATTGGTGCGGTAAAACCACCTGCTGCCATGAGTGAACTGACATTTGAGAATTGTCCTTTGCCGCATTCAAAAACCAGCCAACCATTTGGTGCGTACTTCGATGCTTGTGCTGAGATAATGCGATAGGCATCCAGTCCGTC
>CALHAX010000133.1 GCA_937931785.1 uncultured Hyphomicrobiaceae bacterium
CGGAGCATATTGTTGTCCTGCCAGCAATCTGTAGTCCATTCAGCTGCGTTTCCGATCATATCGAACAAAAGAAACTGATTTGCATCGAAACGACCGACGTCCATTGTCTTTGCAATCCAGGTCTTGCCGCGAATGTTGCCGTAGACATGCATTCTTTCGGGAGCTTCTGTTGCGGGTTCCTGATCGACACTTGTCTCGCTGCGGCGCGCATATTCCCAACGCGCTTCTGACAGAAGCTTGTAGGTTTGGCCTGTTTCCTTCGAAAGCCATTCGCTGTATTTTTGTGCATCTTGCACACTGACACATACGACGGGATGCTCCGGGCCCTGAGACATTCCAGGGTTGTTGAAGTCTGCATTCTTTCCACCAACGCCATCGGTGTTGCAGGGGCCGGATGCCTTGAAATTCGTTTTCGCTGCGAAATGCTTGAACTCGCTGACCTTCACCTCGTAACGCCCGACCGCGTAGCGATCCGTAAGGACAATCCACGCGAGGGGATGTTCGTTTGGTTTCGTGCCGGGTGTGTTTTCATCTTCTCCGATGTGATTGTCGCCGGCTGGGATGACAACCATTTCGGGGCAGAGATCGCAATCCTTGATGATATCACCGGGTTTGTGACCAAGGGCGGATGTGGGCTCGATTGTAGCTTGTGTCTGAATTTCGTGTTGAGTTGGCACAGTCGCATCAGGAGCATTCGATGCCTCTGGCTCTGCCGCGACGTTTTTTACAGTCGCATTTTCGGACGATGGGGCACTGGCGTCTGCACTTTTGGTCCCGTCGTTCATATCGAACGCGAAAATCCCAAAAATGACAATGGCACCTGCAAACAGTGCACATACGATGATGATGGCGTCACGATAGTCTTTGAGGTCATTGTGTCTGATTGCGAAATAACCGACTGCGGCTATCACGGCACACATGCCAGCAAGAACGAGTATGAGTATTATCATTGATCTGCACAGGTTGAGTTCTCAGGCTCGGGATTCTGTATATGTGCTCGGAAAGCACAGCAGAGTTACCGGCGTTCCAACTCGTACACAAAATTCCTCAACAAATTGGAACCCATCCAAAATTTTAAGAAATTGTTTTACTTCCGGTAAACCTTTGAGTGGAAAATGATGGATCCAGAGACCGCAAAACATGGACCACGCATCTGCCATAACTGCAGGCGTGTGCGGTTGGTCGCGATTGTTCTTCTACTGGCTTGGGGAACGTTCGCGTTGATCGGAAGTTTCGGTGCCTGGATGTGGCAGCCACTCAGCTCTGATCGTGTAGAAACGCGGTAACTCCGTCTTTATAGCTGCGTGCGCCAACGGCTTTCATGTGATCCAGCCCGTCAAGATCGAGCGCCTTTGCGCCTGGAATCATTGCCGCCAGATCTTGTGCCGATCCACCAATCGGATCTTCCGTGCCAACCGCTACGAGAACCGGCACCGTTATGGAGGCCACCATCTCTTTTGTTATCTTCGCGCGGGCCGAGAGGATGCAATGCGCGAGGGCCTTGAGATCGCTTCCGGTGGATTCGGCAAAAGCCCTGAAGCTGTTGGCCGTCGGGTGCGTGACCTCCTCTATGCTGTCGGCAAGAAAGGCATGGGCAATCGCGCGGGCGCCGGGAAGCCCGATGACCATGTTGCTGCCCAAGCCGCCGAAAATGGCGCTCTGAATCAATGATGGATGCTGCATCGCGAGGAAGGCTGAAACCCTGGCACCCATCGAATAGCCCATGACATGCGTTTTCTTTATACCCAGATGTTGAAGCAACCTGAGAGCATCTGCGGCAAAGATCGGGGCACCGTACAAGCTCTCATCGTACAATTTCTCTGATCGACCATGGCCGCGCACGTCACAAGCAATGACGCGGTACCCTTCGCGCATGAGGGAACGCACCCAACCGGTATTGATCCAGTTGGTCTGGATGTTCGATGCGAAACCGTGAACCAGAAGGATGGACTGGCCCACATGATTGTCAGGTGTTTCATCTATGAAGGCAATCTCGACGCCATCAGAATCGAATGTCTTGAAGTCCACGGTGCGCTCCTCACCTTGCCTGACGTCTGAGCGTCAATTCGCGTCGCAGTTACGCTCTATTCAAGCGTGTGGCCAGCCGTTAAGTTGCCACGCGAAACACCAAACAATCTGGAGAGCCTCCATGGCGGCGACCACTGTACCGCACTTTTGCAACGACCTTGGTGTCGAGAAGATCATTGTTGGTGTGAAAGAATTCAAATGTATGGGGGCTCGGGCACCTTACGATCATCCACACGTGTTTCTGGATATGGGTGGCGATACCGAAGTCATTTGTCCGTATTGCTCAACGCTTTATGTGAATGATTCTGCGCTTGGTGCATTGGATACAGATCCACCATCCTGCCTCGTCGAGCCGGAGTCCGCCCAATAGGTTTCATGATCATTTCGTTTCGACGGGCGAGATCGTGAAGTCAGTTTTGACCGGCAATCAAGTCCGTGTTGTCGGTGCTCGGTGTCGTTGACTGGAAAGCCGTTCGTGTCGGGCGGATTGCAATCTCCGGCAGTTCTGTCAATTTTGGTACGGTTGCAATTTGCGTGCTGGCGTTTCCTGGATAACCCGATCCATTGAACTTGAGGGCAACCAGTTTGTTGCCGCCAACCTGGCCGGTTTTCACCAGAATGTCGCGCCAGCCCAAGCTTGTTTTTGGTGCAATCCCGATTGGCAGTTTCACGCGCTTGACGAGCGAAATCATATCGTAGCCGGTTGATCCGTCACGCATGATGAGCAATGTACAACCGGTATCGACGCACCAGTCTTCACCCTCGAGGTACACGAGCGCTTCCGCTTTGCCGTCGCCATCCAGATCGGCACCCGCTATCTTGTGTGTCGCTGGTTTGCCACCCTGATTGAGGAGATAGCGTTTCAGGGATTGTTCCGCGCGAGCCTGCTTCAATGGCAAAAGGGCCGAGGGAAGTTTCTGGACCTGGTCGCTGGAAGGTCTTGTCAGTGCGACGGGTTGTTCCGCAGCTGGTTGTCCGAGCGCAGGAATGGTTTGCGTTGTCAGGCCACCCGTTCCGCCGCCACACGCGCAAAGGAGCATGGCTGCTGCGATTGGACCAATCGCAAATTTCAGACGTGGTGCTATGCTCTTGCTCATCAGAATTCCGTTACCATACGTCGAACAGGCAGCGCGACTGAGGATTTCCACATTACACAGGCAAAGTAGCCACACTTCGAAGTCGTTGTAACGACGCGCTAGTTGTTGATGATCGAGGAAGACGGCGTTTCAATGGCTGAGATGCACAATGCGGGGACTTGAGATTTGGATACGGATGCACTTGTCGGGTTGAGGTTCGAACTGAACGGCGGTCTCGGTCGCATGGCGGGCGTCGTCGTCGGCAAGGCTGGTGACCTGTATCTGGTTCAGCGCAACGAGACCGAGCATATGGAGCTTCTGGAACTTACCGACCTTCGATCTGCACGGTTTTTTGGGCGTGTAAACACTACTGCGACACCCCGTTCTCCAGCAATTGCGCAGACCAGTGGCTCGACACGGGTTTCGAGCGGTGTGCGACTGTCTGACAAAATTCGTCGTACGGCCTCATCGGACGAGACCGGCGGCGTTTGAACAGTTGAATGCAATGATATGCATGGGTCGAAGGAGCTTGTCATGACGTTGATACGTAAGGTTCTTCTCCTTATCGTTTGCGCGCTCGCACCAGGGTTCGTTCTGCTTGCACCGCACCCAAAAGATGCGTTTGCACAGGAAGTTGTGCCCGACACAGCTCGGCAAGCAGCGGATCGTGCCTCACAACTGGATGCCCTTTTCAAACGTCTTGCGCAGGTTACATCCGAAAATGATGCCGCTGATGTTGTCGCCGCAATCTGGGGTATCTGGATGGAGACTGGCGACAAAGACATTGACGCTGACATGCAGCTGATCGTGGTGGCCATGAACCGGCAGGAATTCGACAGTGCGACTTTCTTGCTGGACAAGCTGGTAAAGAAAGCTCCTGCCTATGCCGAAGCCTGGAACAAGCGGGCCACGGTGCATTATATCAAGAAACGCTATGCGGCATCCCTTGCCGACATCGACAAGACGCTTGAACTGGAGCCGCGCCATTTCGGAGCTCTGTCCGGGCGCGCATTGGTGTTGACTGCGCAAGGGGACAAGAAAGGTGCGCTGATCGCGATCGAACAGGCGCTCAAGGTCAATCCTTACTTGACCGGGGCAAGGTCAATCATCGAGCAGAATGGAGGAACGTTCCAAGCGCGTGAACCGATCTGACTGGCGCGGTGCGCTGATGTATGGCGTCGGATCCTGGGTACGTCCATGAAGACCTGGAGGCGAGGAAAGGAGGTTTTGCAGCCTGATGAAACAAGAATTTTGCTAGAAATTTGAACGCAAACAAATTTTCTGTGTGAAACGTTGGGATTTTCCTGCGGTATTGCTACCAGAGGTTGTAGCTGCGTCGAGCCTTGTATCCCTAACCTTGTCATGGCGCGGAAAAGCCTCAAAGCTCTTGATTAACGATTCGGGCGGGCTCGCGGAAGAGCTGACCCGTTCAACTGCATGTTCGGGGGCGACCATGGATAAACTGCACACATTCAAGAAATTGCGTAAGCAGCTTGCAGCCGAGTACGAGGCTGAAATTCTCGCCGTCAACGATCTCCTCAACAGCGGTGTTGAATCGCTTGGTGGATCGCAAACGTCCCTCAACACTTCGACACGGGATGCCGAGAGCGCGATCGGTGAGGCGCGCAGGGCGATGGCGGAGGATGTTCAGAATACCATCCGGGTTGTCATGCAACGCTACGCGAAGAATCTTGAGGATGAGATTTCCGAATTGGGATTGCTCAAGAAAGACGTCGACACCGTGAACGTGTCATTGTCGCGGTTTGATCGTGACTGGACGCCGGAGCCGCCGATCGAGCAGATCAAACCGGGGCACACAGCGCAACCTGCAACATTTGTTGAAGACAGTCCCGTCCTCAACTTGCGCAACCCGTTCCAGGAGCCTTCAGTTGCCCCCCCCGGGAAGCCAACTGCGTTTCTTGACCGGTCTACGGATGCGGGGTTGCCGACCAAGAACGGGCACATAAAGCCGAGCTGAGTGTGTGAACCGTATGCTGCGATACGCGTGATTCAAGTTTTGCGACTGCCCCAGAACAAGGGGCGCTGGACGGACCACCCTTCGCTCCACTCGAATTCCCATATAACTTCAGCATTCTCGCCGTCGAGCTGCAGGACCTCCACTTCGCCGGTTTCTGCGTCATAGCCCAGGATGTGGTTCTTTCCGCGCATTGCGAAGGGCAGCAGCACTGTCCAACCCGTTCGCCACGCCCCTTCGGTCACCAGTTCGCTTGCGGTTGGCCCGAGCGCGCGGATTTCCCAACCGCCCGTGCCCGGATCGTAAACGAAGACTGCAGATGACGGTGCGGGGAGCAGTTCGATCAACGTGTCGCCGGGACGCCATTCTTCTTCCCAGATCTGGAGGAAGTGGTCCTCGTTATCGACTGCGGCCATGAGTTGCGCGCGGCCGCTTTCTTCACTCTGTCCAAAAATCACCAAGCCGTCGGGGCGTTCCATGACATGGATGTGTGCCCACTCCGGCGGCAAACCTGCTGGTCCGCCAAGGCGGAGCGCCGATGGACCGGTTGGGTCGGGTGCAATCATCCATGTGGCGCCCGTTTCGCGTTCGTAACCCATAAGCGCTGGAATGCTGCCATCTATCCGATTGATGCGGCCGATCAGATCCCAATGCGCGACAGCGTCCGTGCCATCGGCGCGGCGGACGATTTCAACACCCTGACCATCCTCGTGGACGCGCCCGAGCGCTGTACGCAATCCGGTACGGTCGACAAACAGGAGACCGGCATGGCCGTCCGCATATGTGAATGATTGCACATCTGTCCAACCGGGTTCGAGAATTTCGCTCCACTGTTCGTAACTGAGTTCCTCAGCCTCCGGTGTCGGGTCGAAGCCGTCCAGTGCAGCGAGACCGTCGTAATGCGCTTCGGTTTTGTAGGCGAACAGGCCGGGGCGATGGTTGGTCACGTGCAGGGCTCTCGAATGGGGATGTGATCGATTTATGACGCGCGTACCTCGCACGTTCAAAGCTTCAAGGCAAAGAGCTGGCACGTGCGACGGAACGACCGTTTCCCAGGTTGGGATCAGCGGTAGAAGTATTCAACGAGGAACAACGGGATCGAGGGAACGTAGGTACAGATCATCAGAACCATGAACAGAACGGCTACGAAGTACACATTGATTTTGGAAACGTCCCAGATGTTCGCACGAGCGACCGCGCACGACGTGATCAGTACGCTCGCGACCGGGGGTGTCTGTTGCCCGATTGCAAGATTCAGAGTGACCACAAGTCCGAAGTGAACCGGATCGATGCCAGCCGCAACAATCAGCGGAATGACGATTGGGACGACGAGAATAATTGCAGCGGCTGAGTGCAGGAAAAATCCGATAATCAGGAAGAAAAAATTCAGGATCAGCAGGATAAGCCATTTGTTGGACGTGATTTCAAGAATGCCCGCTGCCAATTGCTGAGGCATCTGCGCCCGGGTGAGGAACCCTCCCATCAGGACTGACGCAGCAACGAGCAGCATGACAACAGCCGTCTGCATGCCACCGTCCAGCATCGCGCGTTTGAGATGGCTAAGATCCATCTGATGATACCATAGGCCAACCGCGAATGCGGCGATGACCGCAAGGCCCGCTGCTTCTGTCGCCGTCACGAAGCCGCCGAAGATGCCGCCAAGGATGATCACGGGCAATGAGAACGCGGGGAGGGCGTCCAGAAACGTTTCGCGCAGGCGCTTGACGTTGAAGGCGTCTTCGGTGGGCAGATTGTAGCGTCGTGCAAACATGTGTGCGACGCCCATCAGGCCTGCGGCGCCCATAAGGCCTGGCACGATACCGGCGACAAACAATTGCTCGACAGATGTGTTCGATGATGTTGCGTAGAGGATCATCGGTATGGATGGCGGGATGATAATGGCGAGGGACGCTGATGACGAGGTGACGGCTGCTGAAAATGCGCCGCTGTACCCCCGCTTTTTCATTTGCGGGATCAGGATTGATCCGAGCGCGGCAACGTCAGCGACAGCCGATCCGGAAATCTCTGCAAAGAACAAAGATACGCCGATATTCACCATCGCCAGTCCACCGCGAACGAAACCGACCAGTGCAGAGACAAAATTGATCAGGCGATCTGTGACGCCGCCTGCGTTCATGATGGCACCGGCAAGCACGAACATCGGAATGGCGATCAACGAAAATTTCGTGGATCCGTCGTACATGTCGAGGGCCACGGTTACGAGGCTTCCGGTGCCCTCCGTCGCCAGCAAACCGAGAATGGCGGATACAGCCAGCGCTATGGCGATCGGTACGTTGAGGCAGATCATGACAACGAGCGCAATGAAAATGACGAGGATCAGCATGGGTCAGAGTGCTCCGGCCTTGCGGAGTTCGGTTTCGACCTCCTCTTCAATTTCAGCATGTTCGAGCGATTTTCCGGCTGCGGTCATGCGGACGTATTCCGGCAGACTGAGGAGTTCGCATAGGATGAAGAGTGCGCCGCCGATCGGGATCACGGACTGTGTCACCTGAACTGGCACCCACGTCAGCGAGACGAGGCGATCACCTTCCAGGACCTGCAAGACCAGCCAACCGGTGTAGGCGAGAATAACAAAGAATCCGATGACGATGATTTCGGCAATTGCGACGGCAACCATGCGCACCGGCATTGGAATGGAAAGAAGTACGCTGTCGAGCCCGATATGCCGACGCTTGAGGGCAGCAAGTGCCGCGCCGTAGTACGTGATCCAGGAGAGCTGGATTGCGGCAATCTCATCATACCAGGAGAGCGAATCGCCCGCGATGCGGAACAATACGGCGACGATGACAACCGCCGTCAGCGAAATCATGAGAACGATCAAAAACCATTCAAGCAAGTTTTCCAGTTTGCGTGAAAGAAGCGCCGCAATAGCCGCCATGTCCGTAGTCCAACGTTTGTGTCTGAGGTGTTTATGCTCTGGGCACACGATGCAGAGCGATGGGACCGAGATGATGCATGACCGACGAGGCAAGTATATCGCCGGTCATGCAGATGCTGGATCTAGCCGTCCGCGAGACTTTGAACCTTCTTGATCAGTTCGGCACCGCCTTTGACCGTGGACGAGAACTCGTCGTAGATCGGCTTGGATGCTTTGATGAACGCTGCGTTGTCGGCGTTGTTCACTGCCACTCCGGCGGATTTGATCACATCAAGGAGTTCGGTTTCCAGTTTGGCTGCATGCTCGTAGACGAAGTTCTGCGTTTCCGCGCCACACTTCTCAAGCGCACCCTGCACATCAGCCGGCAATTTTGCGTAGTTCTTCTCCGACACCAGAACATAAGCCGGTGTGTAGACATGCCCTGTGATCGAGAGATATTTCTGCACTTCCTGGAACTTCGCCGATGCGATCTGTGCATACGGGTTTTCCTGTCCATCAATCACCTTGGTCTGAAGTGCCGTGAACACCTCCGAGAAAGCCATCGGTGTTGGGTTCGCGCCATACAGCTTGAACATTTTAACGCGCCAGGCACCCTTTGGTGTGCGTAGCTTGATGCCTGCCAGATCGGCAGGTTTGTTGATCGGACGTTCGTTGTTCGTGATATGGCGGAAACCGTTCTCGAACAGGCCGATAATGCGGTACCCCTTGGCTTTCACTGCCGCCTGGAATGTTGGCATCAATTCGGCCTGAACCCGGCGCATATGATCGCGGTTCTTGATGATGTAGGGCATTTCGAACACACCGAATTCGTCAGCCACGGATGACATCACGGACGAAGGAAGCGAGAATGTAATTTGGCCCAGTTTCAGCTTCTGCAGGAGTTCCTTGTCCTTGCCGAGCTGTGACGATCCAAACGTCTGGACTTCGGCCTTGCTGCCAAGCGCTGTGTTGGAGCATTTCGCAAACGCGTTCACGCTGGCTTCAAAAAGCGATCCCGGTTTGCCGACGTGACCGAATTTGAGGGTGAGGTCTGCGGCATGCGCTGGCAGTGTTATTGACGTGATTGCTGCGGCGCAAAGCAGGAGTTTTGTGTGGTTCATGCTGTCGTCCTCCCAATTGTTTTATCGCGCTGCGTGCGCGTGGTACTTGGTATACCACCGGCAATATCGCACGACTTCATCGCAGATGCATCAAGGAATTTTGTTTGGGACAAGCAACTGGTGCGGGCGGCGGGACTTGAACCCGCAAGGAGTTGCCTCCGAGGGATTTTAAGTCCCTTGCGTCTACCGATTTCGCCACGCCCGCAGTTTGGTATGGTGCGCTGTCTTAAAGGAGTTCGGTAGGTCGCGGCAAGTCCTCGCCTGCGCGCTCGGAACTATGTACCTTCTTTCGGACCGACAGGCGTTAGCACTTCGTAGGTTTGTTCACCGTGACGGCCATGATCGATGGCGCCCCGGATCAACAGATAAAGAAGCGTTGCGTTCAGGATGTGCCAGAGGCCGTGCGTGCCGGTCGCATGATCAGCGACGACAGTGTAATTGCAAACGGCTTTGTCGATCGTGCGGAATGTCAGGGAAACAGCAAAAACGCCAGCGGCTGTCAGCAACCACCAAGCGCCGGGATGCCCGCGGCGCTGCATAATCAGCCCGACTGTGAGCAAGACCAGAAAAGCCGGGACGAAACTGACTGAGCCGTTCATCCCTGTGATGCCACCGGGGATCCATGCGAGTGCTGGCGCAGTCATAAGGTAAGCGCCGGTCAGCAGAAAACTCACACCGGGCGTGAGGTTGAGAAACCGGTTCAGGGCATAGTTCATATAGACAAGGATGAAGATCGTGATCGGAACCACATCAGCCACCAGCGCCCAGCGTTGGGCAAAGACGTGGAACAGTGTACTGCCCAGCCCCATCAACGCGACGAGAACGATGAAGATGGTGCAGTCGATATCGCGGTTGATAGACGGTTGTTTGCGCTGATGCAGGTGGGCCAGTGCGGCCGCGAGAAAGAACGCGATGTTGGTGATTGTGTTGACAGGCTCGGCGAACAGGCCTGTATCGCCTGCCCGTTCGCAATAGCTGAATATTGTGTCGACCCAGTCCATGCAGCGTGATCTTGCCCCGTTTGTTGTGGCGTGCAAGCCGTGATATTATTGCGTCGGCTGATTTGCTCAAACATGCCTCAAGGCAAGACGATGCAGCAAGGAGACGTTGGAATGATGACCTTGGCGAGTTGGCGCACTGGCGTCTTTGTTCTGTCACTCGGGTTTGGCTTGTCCCAAGGCGGTGCTGCTGCTGCCTTTGGTCGTGCAGCACCGGATTATTCCAGCGGTTATGTGACGGCTGAAAGCCGGGTTGGTAACGGTTCGATCACTGCTGAAGTGCGACCTGGCACACGTGGGGGGTACGAATACCGTGTGCCTGGTGGAAGCTGGAGCGACTGCGAAGGTGATTGCGAAGTGACGATTACCAACAAGGTGCTGGATTTCTGGGACAATCAGGCGAACCGGACGTATCCGGGACGTGGCCTGAGTATTACGTTTCCAAGATATTGAGCTTTTGAGGCCGTTGGGCCAAGGTCGCAGCCATGACCTATCCTTTTGTTGGCGCGACTGCCTGTCCGCATGATTGCCCTTCCACCTGTGCTCTTGAGATTGATGTTCTTGATGCGCGAACGATTGGGCGTGTTCGGGGCGCGCGGGACAACACTTACACGGACGGTGTGATCTGTGCGAAGGTTGCCCGCTATGCGGAACGCGCACATCATCCGGACCGGCTTTTGTATCCGTTGCGACGAACCGGTGCGAAGGGTTCGGGTGAGTTCGAGCGGATCAGTTGGAACGATGCGCTGGACGAAATTGCCGAGCGGTTCCTGAAAATCGAAACCGAATACGGGGCAGAGGCCGTCTGGCCGTATTATTTTGCAGGCACAATGGGGCTGTTGATGCGCGACGGGATCAACCGTTTGCGCCACGCCAAGAAATACTCCGGACAGCACAACACGATTTGCACCACGTCTGCCTGGACTGGCATTCATGTCGGTCAGGGCAAGCTTGCCGGTGTCGATCCGCGTGAGATGGCGCATTCCGATGTTATCGTGATCTGGGGCACCAATCCGGTCAACACGCAGGTCAACGTGATGACCCATGCCGTGAAGGCGCGTAAGGCAAATGGTGCGAAGATCGTTGCGATCGACATCTATCAGAATGGGACGATGGATCAGGCTGATCTTGCGCTATGCCTGCGACCGGGAACGGATGGTGCACTGGCCTGTGCCGTGATGCATTGTCTGTTTCGCGACGGGCATGCGGACTGGTTGTATCTGGAGAAATATACGGATGACCCGCGCGGGCTTGCGGCGCATCTTGCCGACAAGACGCCGGAATGGGCGCATGCGATCACTGGCCTGTCCGTTGAAGAGATCGAGGCGTTTGCCGCTCTTGTCGGGACGAACCCGAAGACGTTCTTTCGTTTGGGGTATGGATTTTCACGGTCGCACAATGGTGCGGTGAACATGCATGCCGCGTTATCGATCCCTGCTGTTTCCGGTGCATGGCGGCACGAGGGGGGCGGTGCGTTCCACACGAACGGCGCGATCTTCCATTGGGACAAGACGCTGATCGAAGGGCTGGATGTTCGCGATGCATCGGTGCGGATGATGGATATGTCGCGGATCGGTCCGGTGCTTGTGGGCGAGCAGGAAGATCTTGGTGGCGGTCCTCCGGTGCACGGACTTTTTATCCAGAATATGAATCCGGTCGAGGTTGCGCCGGAACAAGGCAAAGTGAAGGCCGGGTTTGCGCGGGACGATCTGTTCGTGTGTGTGCACGAGCAGTTCATGACCGAAACTGCGAAGATGGCCGATATTGTTCTCCCCGCTACGATGTTCGTGGAGCATGACGATATCTATCAGGGCGGTGGGCAGCAACATATTCTGCTGGGCCCGCAGTTGATCGAAGCACCGGGAGAATGCCGGTCGAACCATGACGTGATCTGCGCGTTGGCCAAGCGGCTCGGTGCGAAACACGAAGGGTTCGAGCTGAGTGGTTCAGAGATGATCAACCGGACATTGCAAAACTCCGGTTGGGGCACGCGTGAGGAACTGGCTGCGAAAAAGTGGATCGATTGCCAGCCGGATTTCCGTGACGCGCATTACCTTGATGGTTTCAATTGGCCGGATAAAAAATTTAGGTTCAAGCCGGACTGGGCAGCGGAATTCGCAAAGAACCCGGCGACTGCGAAAGCCGTTGGCGCGATGCCACTATTCCCGGACCATTGGACAGCGACGGAAGAGGTGGATGACGTTCATCCGTTCCGGCTGGCGACGTCACCGGCACGGAATTACCTGAATTCGAGTTTTACCGAGACGCCGACGTCGTTGAAGCGCGAAGGGCAGCCGACAGCCCGAATGCATCCGGATGATCTGGCGGCGCTGGGTGTCGCCGATGGTGCGTCTGTACAACTTGGCAACGACCGCGGCGAGATCACACTGACGGCGGAAGCGTTCCCCGGCGTGCAGCCCGGCGTCATCATTGTCGAAAGCATCGCGCCGAACCGCCTGTTCACCGATGGCAAGGGGATCAACACCCTGACCAGCGCCAAGCCGATTGCCCCGCTGGGAGGTGCCGCGTTTCACGACAATCATGTTTGGGCGCGGGCATGACGACAGCCCTCCGACATCCGTCATCCCGGCGCAGGCCGGGATCCACGACGGGCATTGGACGCGGCGCCCCTTCCGGAACGACGGCTGTGAAGGGAAAGCCTGTGATGTGGGGTCTTGTGCCGAACGCCGGCAGATCACCCCATGTCACTCACGTGGATACCGCCCTTCGGCGGCATGACGGGTAGGGAGCGTTCCGGCACATAGTGACGAGGCTCCAGTACGTCACCTGGCTTGATTCACCCCGTTTTGGTCAGTGCGGCTGTCGTTGCTGAACGTTGGGTGGTCGCGTTTTCTCGTTCGAGAAGCGGGCGATGCGTGTCTACTCGTTTCGATTGGATTGTCGCTGTGGACACCCTTCGGTGCAGCGTCTAAAATTGGTGCGATGTGATTTGCGCGGCTGTTCGCGCGTGTTTCCCCAAAACTCGACCTGCACAGGACCAGCCATGACCGGCGTCAATGAAATTCGCGACCACTTTCTGGGCTACTTCGAAAAGAACGGTCACGACATCGTGGCGTCGAGCCCGCTTGTGCCGCGCAACGATCCGACGTTGATGTTCACGAATGCGGGCATGGTGCAATTCAAGAACGTTTTCACCGGTCAGGAGAAGCGCGAGAACAACCGCGCGGTGACGTCGCAGAAGTGCGTGCGCGCAGGCGGCAAGCACAACGATCTCGACAACGTCGGATATACGGCACGGCATCACACGTTCTTCGAGATGCTGGGCAATTTTTCGTTCGGCGACTACTTCAAGGATCAGGCGATCGAACTCGCCTGGAACCTTGTCACGACCGAATTTGGACTGGATGCGAAGCGTCTGCTGGTGACGGTTTATGAGGACGACGATCAGGCGTTCGATCTGTGGAAGAAAATTGCAGGTCTGCCGGACGAGCGTATCATTCGCATTGGTGACAAGCCGGAAGGCGGGAGTGATAACTTCTGGTCCATGGGTGACACGGGCCCCTGCGGTCCGTGCTCCGAGATTTTCTTTGATCATGGGGATCACATCTGGGGCGGACCTCCTGGCACGCCGGAAGAAGATGGCGACCGGTTTGTCGAGATCTGGAACCTCGTTTTCATGCAGTACGAGCAGAAGGGTCCGGGTGAGCGGGTTGAGCTGCCAAAACCTTCTATCGATACGGGCATGGGGCTCGAGCGGATTGCGGCGGTTCTGCAAGGGACCCACGACAACTACGAGACAGACTTATTCAAGGCGCTGATCGGAGCTTCTGTGGATGAAACGGGTGTGCCGGCGGAAGGCGACAACACGGCCAGTCATCGGATCATTGCCGATCACCTGAGGGCAACGAGTTTTCTGATTTCCGATGGTGTTCTGCCGTCGAACGAAGGGCGCGGCTACGTTCTGCGCCGGATCATGCGGCGCGCGATGCGGCACGCCCATTTGCTTGGAGCGAAAGAGCCTTTGGTTTTCCGTTTGGTGCCGACGCTGATCAACGAGATGGGGGGGAGCTATCCCGAATTGATCCGCGCCGAGGCTCTGATTACTGAAACGTTGAAACTTGAGGAAACGCGGTTCCGTACGACCCTCGCGCGCGGCCTTGGCTTGCTGGACGATGCGACGGAGAAAATGTCGGGTGGTGACGTGCTAGACGGTGAAGTGGCGTTCAAACTGTACGACACCTATGGCTTCCCGCTTGATCTGACGGAAGATGCATTGCGTTCGCGCGACATGACCGTCGACAACGACGTGTTCAAGGCCGCGATGGAACGCCAGAAGGCCGAAGCGCGCAAGGCCTGGAAGGGGTCGGGCGATACGGCGACAGAGGAAATCTGGTTCGAGCTGCGCGAAGAGCACGGCGCGACGGAGTTTCTTGGATACGACACGGAACACGCCGAGGGTGAAGTTCGTGCGATCGTGAAGGATGGCAAACCAGTCAAGGCGCTCAAGCAAGGTGACGAAGCCGCGATCATCGTCAATCAGACGCCGTTCTATGGCGAGAGTGGTGGGCAGGTCGGTGATCAGGGCGTGATCCACATGGACGGGTTTTCGTTCACCGTTACGGACACGCTCAAGAAGCTGGGTGATCTGTTCGTGCATTTCGGCACGGTTGCGTCGGGCAAGGTGGCCGTTGGTGATGCGGTCGAACTGAGCGTCGATCAGGCCAAGCGAACTGGTACGCGCGCCAACCATTCGGCGACGCACCTGGTCCACGAAGCGTTGCGCGAAGTGCTGGGAACACATGTGACGCAAAAAGGCTCAATGGTGTCCCCGGACCGGCTGCGGTTCGATTTCGCGCACCCGAAGCCGATGTCTGATGAGGAGCTGCAGGTTGTCGAGCGGATCGCAAACGAGATCGTTCTCCAGAACGCGTCTGTGACCACGCGATTGATGTCGATTGAGGATGCCCGGGAAACCGGCGCCATGGCGTTGTTCGGAGAAAAATATGGCGACGAGGTGCGCGTCGTTGCCATGGGCACCGCGCTGGAAGGCGACAAGAGCGGTAAGGATTACTCTGTCGAGCTGTGCGGTGGCACGCACGTGAAGCGCACCGGCGATATCGGCTTGATCAAGCTGGTCAACGAAAGTGCGGTTGCGTCCGGTGTGCGCCGTCTCGAAGCGCTGACGGCGTCCGGTGCGCGGGATTATCTCAATGGGAAAGATGAAACTTTGCGGGTCGCGGCTGCACGCCTGAAGGTCACACCGGATGCGGTGGCAGAGCGGGTCGAGACGCTTCTTGCTGAACGCAAGACGCTGGAGCGACAACTCGCCGAAGCCAAGAAGCAGGCTGCGCTCGGCGGCGGGGCTGGCAATGGTGCGAGCGATGACGACATTCGCGATGTGGGGGGGGTAAAGCTTATGGCGCGCGCGATCGAAGGCATCGAGGCGAAAGAACTGCGTGGACTTGTCGATGAGAGCAAGAAACGCATCGGTTCTGGTGTGGTGGCGATTGTCGGCG
>CALHAX010000134.1 GCA_937931785.1 uncultured Hyphomicrobiaceae bacterium
CTTTGGTTGTTCGTCGGATCGCCACCCGAGCGCGGTTGCTTTCAGATGCGTGTCAATGAATGCGACGTGTCCAATGGCAGGAAACCATGTGTGCCCCATAAATCGGGTGTTATTGTTCTCAAGGCCCCACTTGTGACGCTCTGAACTGCGAATGTGTTCGGTGTGCACCCAGTGCCGTTCGGCAGCCTTGTAATGTCCTGCGAGGAATTCCGTGATCCCCATCTGCAATCGCAAACCGACGTTGCTTGGATCAAGTGCTGCGGCGAGATCGTAGGCGCGCATCGCTGGTTCATGGATACCATCCCCAAGAAGCGTGCTACCGATCTCGGAAACACGTCCCCATCCAAGATCACGAGCAAATTTGGTAAGACGGCTAATGTCGCAGTCTTCAAACACAATAGCCTTGCGAATGACGGCTTCGTACAGATCTGCAACACTGAAATCAGGCGACGTGTGCAGACCATCGATAATTGCGTTCAGGTCACCTTTTGAAATCTCGTTACCATTGATGTAATCGAGGAGTTTTTGACCAGCGATGAATTTGTTGTCCGTGTGCATCTTACTGGCCTGCACGTAGTGCTGCATTGCTTCTGCAATGTTGTGAGCGTCAACGCTGCTGTGGCCCTGCTTGAGCAAAATATAATCCGGGCGGCGGCGCCGAACGACAGCCATTTTCACACGACCCAATTGCCGGCGCACACCGCCAAAACTGAATTTCATTTGAACAATCCTTTACAATCCCGATGTGCAGTAGGGACCGGTTATATCTGTCAGTCCACGAGTAGGCTGGAGTACTTCTTTATGAAACGTGGGGCAATGCGACTTCCCGCAAAGCCGCCTCCCGAAATCGAAATTTTTTCAAACCGTGCGGCGAGGCGTTCGTACTCGGGGCAGAGCAGTGCTTGATCAAAAACGGCCTCATGAACATCCTTCACGATATCAACGAGATCATCCGGTTCGTTATCCAGAAGAACGAATGTGTCTGAAGAAAAATCACGTTTCCATTGGCTCCATCCTGTCTTTGATGCAAACATTTCCGGAAATGTCTGAAACCGATTTTCACGTACGTTATGGACAAGCTTTGGAATATAAAAATCATCCTGATACCAGTTGGGAATGCCGATCGGAGACCAGTTTGTCAACGCACAACGTTTGCCGAAAATTGGTGGAATAAGACTGAGGCCTGAGTTTGTGCCCACATAGTAAGCGCAAAGCCCACAAAGCAGGACATCAAGTTCGAATGACTTCTGCGGATGAACGGCGTAGTCGACCACGTGATCCTGTGGCGCAAGCGGTGTCATGGATTTGTCACCCATCCGAACGACCCACCCGCCCTGATCAACGATGAAATCTACGACCTTCTGATAGCTTTCGAGTTGGACGTCGCGCGTTCCAGGATGTTTTTTCGCCCACTCGGCATGAAAACCCGACTCACGCATGTGGAGACAAACGAACCACGCATCGTGCGGCAAGCCGAATGCTTTTGAGAGTTTCTCGCGAGTGGAACTGTCTTCCTGCGCATCGATGCACAGCAGTGGGGCACGGCCTTCAGCTTTCCAGGCACGCTCTACCTCGGCACCCAGCGGCGCATACCATCGAACACGCCCTTCGCCGTCGCGACCGTACCAGAACTCATGCGTCAGGGCTTCAAAAGGTTGATTGCTGCGGTTTGTAAGCGGAGATGGATTGCACTGTTCAACAAGTTCATTCGCAGCGGTTGAAAGTGGGCCAAAAGTTTTGCGAACATCAATGCGATCTGAGAATCGCTTGATGAGTTCCATGCCAACTGGAGGGGTAATCTTGTTATACAACAAAGTTGGTTTTTTCTCCGGCCGCCAACCAAGTTCTATAGCTTTGAGATGTGTATCAATGAATGCAACATGGCCAATAGCTAGGAGCCACGTTTGTCCAAGAAACCAGCGGCTGCAATTCTCCAGATCGAACGCTTGGCGTTCGTCTGTTCTGATATTGTGTGTCTGATGCCAGTTATTTTCAGCTATTGTGTATTTACCGTCGAGAAAGTGCGCAACGCCGATTTGCTGGCGCAATCCAATGTTGTTGGGGCACAACATGGCGGCAATTTCATAGGCTTGAATCGCCGAACAATGATTTGCGTCCCGTAAAAAAACATTGCCAATTTCTGAAATCCGGACCCAGCCAACTGGTTTCGCAAGGTCTATGAGGCAATCTATGGAGAGGGCTTCAGTCTGCAAGGCTTGTGTTATGAGGTCGACACGTAGTTCGATGTCATGAATGGAGCCGAGTTGTTGGAGGCCTTCAATAATGAGTACAAGATCCGAATTCGATTTTTGTTTGTTTCGTAGGAATCTTCGTAGGCGCCATTCAATACGCATCTGGTAAGAAGCGGATTTTCCAACTGCGTGTAAGTAAGAATCCATAGCGGGGCCAATTTGACCCGCATCAAGTAAATCATTTCCTATCGCGTAACGTTTGCTAGCGGGGTAATCTTCCGCACCATGTACTAATTTCAATAACTCAGTCTTTGAAAGACCAGTCGTGTCGCGTCCAGTTGCCGATGATAGTCGCTCTGTAAGTTGAACCCGCCACGTTGCAAGACGTTCTCGACGTATCCAATGCCTCAGATAATAAACCTTCCGCGCGACATCTTTCACTCTGCGGACGGATTGCAAGTAGAATACACTATTCATATAAGCGTGCGCCCGTATGTCTACTTGTGGATTCGAAATGTGACAGCGTCTATTTTTTTCCGCAGCAAACAACAATAATGTAGTGCGCCATCTTGCTGTAACCGGTGTGAACCACTTCATCGTTCATGCTGAACAGGAAGACATGTCGGAAATATTTCTGCATGAGCGCACGGAAGTCGTTCCCGGATTTGCAGTTGATATGCCCCTCCTTCGATGCGCGTGACGCGTATGCCTGGGACTCAAGCGATGGCATACCGAGGATCATCTCGCCGTCATCGGTAAGGGCCTTCAAGGCATTGGAGATGAACAGGTCTTCCTGATCCTGAGGAATATGTTCCAGAACATCAAGGCTGTACATTGCGTCGAAGCTGCCTTCGATTGGTCCCTCAAGCAGGTTGTGCACTTTGGCTTCGTAGGCCCATTTGTCCTTCATGCGTGCCTGGGCATCGGCAATGAATGCCGGGTCAAAATCCGTGACGGTCAGCTTGTCGACGCTCTGGCAGATGATCGGCGCATTGAACGCATCGCCGCAACCGATTTCCAGCGCATGCTTGCGACCTTCAAACAGCTTGGCGACGAATTTGTAGCGCGCCATGGAAAACAGAATTCGTTTCGGGTCGTCGTACCATTCCCAATTCTTAAGGACACCGAGGCGGGTCTCTCCGATCTCTTTGTTCACTTCGAAGCCGTGCTGGTTCACCGGGTCCTTGACTGCGTCTGGTGCATTAGCCGTCATTGTAAAAGTCTTCCCGTTGTCATGTCTGTAGTTGTTCAAGATGTTCATTTGGAGCATCGGCCAAGGCAGGCACGAGCTTCCACTCAGTGTTTTCGTCTGTTTGCAAGGGTGTCAATCTGGGCAAGTTGCGTCGCCCGGGCGTCACCGATTGCGTCATGGTCATTGGCGTCGATACCCCATTGCGGGAACACTGTCGCATCCCGGCGGAACGGCCCGACGGTTGTCTCGATGTAAATGAGCCATTCGGTGTTGATCCAGAGCCCATGATAGATATCGTCGGGCATGCGATAGAAAAACGTATGGCCACTTCCTGGCGGCCCAAGACGAATGGCGTCGGACAACGTGCCATCCTCGTCAAAAATTGGTGCGGTCGCATCACCCTCGATCACGAGTAGCGTTTCACCCTTGCCTTTGTGCTTGTGTGGCGGCACGTAACTATCCCGGTGCATCGCAATCATCATTTCCTGTTGGGATGCTTCGGGAGAGGGATGAAAACAAACGCGACAACGCTGCTTCGATGATGCTTGAGCCTGCACTTTGAGAAATTCGATCAGGGCAGAATCGGCCCTCCCGATCGCTCTTGTCGAGTAATACACTTCCGGACTTTCCGGAGTGAGGAAATCAGGCACATCAATCATGACACGTCACCGCAGTTTGTTTTTACACCAACACTCAGGTTGCCAGAGGCATTTTGGGAATCAGGCCCGAAAGCACCTGCCCCTTGCGCACGCGCAACTGCGGGTCGTCCGGTCGGCGGGCGATTGCGGCATCCAGCGTGATGCGTTCCAGTTCTGCCGGAAATTCGTCGAGACGTCGCGCGCTGTAGTAGCGTTGGTAAGCAGCAACAGCTGCGTTGAAGCCTTCATCGGTTCCAGCACTTGCGAGTGCGGCCTCTTCTCTCCCATCCATAGCAACAGAAATTGTGCCAGTTGCACCGGCCTTGGCCTCCGCTTCAAACCGAAGCAGTGGGCTACGTGCTGTAATTCTGTCTTCAACAGCAGTGAGGCTTTTTTTCAAGTCGTCTCTGGTGGGGTCTTCCTTGAGAAACAGCTCCAGGACCCGCTTTTCAAGTTGGAGAGGAAAAGCACTGTTTGGAGCAATCGCAAGGCGACGCTGGTAAACAGAGAAAATATCGTTGGGCTTGAGTGAGGTGTCGTCGAGACGTTCGAGCAGAGCCTCCTCTTCCTTCTCGATCGCCGCCAGCGCACTTTGTTGGTCAGATGCAACGCCGATGGATTGCACAACGCTACCGACGGTCGTGCTGATTTCTATGGAAGCCCGGAATGGCGCATCCGTCGTTTTCTCCATCAGGATGGAGAGGCTTGCTGTTGGCGCTTTGGTGTCGGCCCATTCACGTGCAAGGTCATCCGCCCGATCGACAGGAACCCGATCGCCATACGCAGCAACAAGAATATCGTACATCGGCTCGCTGCCGTGCGGTCCATTGTAGGTCAAACGGTGGATTTTATAACCGTTGACCTGTGCCAATTCGTCAAACAGGAGAGGATTGTAATTGAAATAGCCATGGTTGAGGAAGCCGGTCATTGGCAGGGAATTGTAGATAAACCCACCAACCTTTGTTGCGTCGTGGATGACACGGAATGAATTCATCTGATTGAGAACGTGTTCCGTCGTCCCGCAATTCAGCACGATATCGTAAGCGCCGCGATGAGGATCGTAGAGATCCTCTTCGTTCAGGTCGAAGATCGTCGTTCCATAGCCTTCAAAAATATCGAACGCAGTATATTTAATGCCAACGCGCTCGATAAGGTCTCCAGCCCAAGCGCCGTTCATACCGCCGAGCGTCGGGTGCACCTCGGCACCTTGACTAAGGAGATTTGCATAATCCTGGAGCTGCGCCTTATCGACGGAGTCTGTAAAAAGATGCACGAAATCGATGATCTCCTGCACCCCGGCGCCGTGCAGATTCTGAGAGCCGATGTCGAGCAGGTTCAGTGGACGATGCTGCAATTGCGGGTGTTCAAGAACGCGTCTCAGTTCGCGCAAGGAAATGCCCATGACTTGCTCTTTCCGTTTCGAAAAATTGAAGGCACACCCGGCCGGGCTTGGATCGCGGAAGAACCGCGTATCCGATTGTGTTGGACCTACTACACGTCTTGCAATCTCGCAATCACGCGCCCGGATGTTGTCCAGAGGTGTTGCATTTTTTCCGGTGCCTATGTCTCCAGTCGTCGCAGTGCTGTTTCCACGGTACGGACTCTTGTGCTGCTGAGTCGAGTCTTGCGAATCCAGTTGGTAACGTAGAGTGACAATGCCATCGGGCGATATCTCGCAAACAGTTCGACAAGCCGGATAACAGTCCGAACGCGTCCGATCGGCTCGCTGATGAGTTTTAGGCGCAAAATACCAAATTTGTAGCGGCGCTTGAACAGCGCTTCGTACCAGGATGGAAGGTCGTCCGCATGACGTTTGAACCACTTGGATGCGGCGTCGAGGTTTTTTTGTTCAAGGTCCGTTGACATGGCCGTGGAGTGCGACAGGCTGGTCATGCTGATCCGCCATGTTGCCAGCACGTCGGGAATGAAAAGAAAGCCGTGTTTGAAAGCAAGTAATCGGGCTGCCAGGCCATCACATAGCGAACCCAGTGCCTCATCATATCCGCCAATGTCGATAAGTCTTTGTCGATGATAAACGATACTCGGACCGCACAACCAGTTGTCACTCGTGCGAAGATTACGAACAACCTCACGGGCAGAAACATATCCGGGCTGCCATATCGGCACGATAGGGGGGCGGAATCCGAGAACGCTGTTGGCTTCGTCTATCAAGGCAATTTCTGTGCAGCATAAGCCTGCATCAGGATGAAGTTCGAACAGGCGCTCAGCGTGCAAAATGAGATCTGGTAGAACCATGTCGTCTGCCGCAGCGAACAGAACCAAATCGCCAGAGACCGCGTGAAGTCCTGTATTCAGCGCCGCAGGGCAGCCACGGTTCTCGTCATGGCGTATCACCGATACGTGGGCGTGTTGTCGTGAGAAAGTCTGCGCAACTTGCAGTCCGTCATCCGTAGACGCATCGTCCACGATCAGAATCTCATCCACGGCGCGAGACTGCGAAAGCAGGGCGCGCAGACATCCGGGCAGCATGTCCGCATGATTGTAGAGAGGTATGACGACCGAAATTCGCATCAGTGTTCGTGATCATTCGCAGGAGTTAAAGGGCGGATTAAAGCCATGAACACGATATCAAACGATATCAAAGATCGGCTAGTGAGGCAGGAAGTGTTCCTGAGCAACGTCTTTGCAGAGTTCGGGCATGTCTTTGAAGTTGTGGTCAACACGTGATCTCAGCTTACTGATATCCAGCGACGTGTTCAGTGGTCGCTTTTCGAGAAACGGCATATCGTGAAGACTTGCAGGCTCCATATCGACAGCAAGATCGGGTTTGATTTCGCGTATGCTATCCACCAATAACTGCAACAATTCGATGCGCGCGTACGGGCGCGTACCAGCAAGGTTATAGAGGCCGCGTGCGTCGCTTTGCACGAGCTTCACCATAAGTGTTGCCACATCGCGAACGTAGCAGGGCGAAAAAATCTGATCGTCGGCGCAACGCATTTTGCGTCCCTCAACAATGTCATTGACCCACTGGCCCAGCATGCTGTGCGTGTCGCGCGCGCCACCAACGACCTTGGAAAGTCGCGTCGCGAGCCACGGGGCCGTGAGGGTTCGCAAGTAATTTTCGATATCCAGTTTCTGGCGTCCATACTCCATCACCGGGTATGCCGCATCGTCTTCCGTCCATGGTCCACGGCTGCCGTCAAAGATATAGTCAGTCGATGCATAGATGGGCAGGGCCCCGTAAGCGATCGTGTCATCGATCATGCGTTGTACGCTGTCGACGTTGACCACGCGTGTCGCTGCTGGATCGCGCGCGCAACCTTCCATGTCGATCGCGCCATAAAGAAGGAAAACATGCGTAAAGGGACGCTCGCTCGCCTCCAGCACCTTGCGCAGGCTTTCGGTTTGCGCATCGAAACGCACACCGCCATCAATCGGGTTGCGCCAATAGGTTGTTGCACTCGCAGTGGGACCTAGAATTTCAGAGAGATGCCGTCCGACAAATCCGGATGCCCCGACAATGAGGCCATAGAAATTTTCATCTACTCCAATCACGACGCCGTTCCGGAGGCAGATGAGCCAACAAACTCAGTGTCGTAAGGGGCAACGACAGTGGCTCCATTTGCGCGGCTCTCCGCTTCCACCTTGTCCATCCACCCCGGATACGGGAAGGCTGTTCGGAGCACCGTTCCAGCGGCAAGCTCTGCAAGTGCAGCTTCCGTCGCGACCACAGGCACCGGGCGATCGAGCATGACATATTTACCTGCCTTGTGTGGATCATCGTCGATCATCTGGGACACGATAGATGCCAGCCCGGCAAAATGGATGTAGTTTGACTGAATATGAGATGCACCAATGGCGACAACAGGTGTTGGCCAGCTTTGGGCCGCTGTCGCGATGCGTGCAACGTAGGTGCTCCAGATCATGGGCAGTTTTGCGCAATCCGCAGCGGTTTTCGCAGCGGCTGTGGTGAGGGCATCAAAGGTTGCGGTATCTGTGTTTTTCTCCGCTTCAGGTGCGCGGCTCAGGAGAACCAGATTGCGCGTATCGCGAAACGTGATCTGCTGAGATGAGATCGTTTTGAAACCAAGGCGGGCATGGAGCAATTGCAAGTTTGGTTCGGAAAAGTAACTGATATGCTCGTCCCAGATTTCATGGACAGCAAGGGTTGAAAGCACCCACTCGAAGTCTGGCACCTCGATCAGGCACAATCCACCGGGTTTCAAAAGTTGTGAGATGGCCTGCATGAAATCAGCCGGATCGGGTACGTGCTCTAGCGTGTGACGACAGACGATTGCGTCCGCCAGCCCGTGCCGGTTTTGAAGCATCGCAACGTTATCGGTGCTGCAATAGTCAACGGCAATATCATACCCCTTGCCACTGGCAACGGAAGCGAGATGCTTCGAAGGTTCTATACCTTTGACATTGGTGAAACCGCGTTCCGTCAGGTAGTCGAGAAACGTGCCATCATTCGACCCGACCTCAAGGACCGATGCCCCATTTGAGAGGCCAGCATCTTTCAGTGACTGAACGATACCCTCAGCATAGTCCGGCATCTGTTGTGCCGTGCCGCGATCGATCTGCGTATAATCGTGCAGCGGCGCGACGATCTTGTCTCGCGAAACGAAACCGCACGCATCGCAGTACGACAGCTTGATATCATAACGCGGAAGATCATCAGCATCGTTGTCCAGATAGTATCCGCTGATTGGAATCTGATTGAATTCGATCAGCGGCTCTGTCGTTCCTGTACCGCATGCGTGGCAAGTCATGGTCGTATCACCAGTCGATTGAGGATGTTTCAAAACTGCAATGCTTTTGGAGAAGCGAGCATCACTTGCGTGGTGCTCGCTTCGGTCAGCTTGGAAGTCGTGTCGTTTGCAGTTGCGAGTCGAAGGGTCGATAATGCGCAATCGCGCGCGCCTTAATAAAGAAGTGTAAATTCGATACTGACACGCGTCTTTTCTGCAGTGTTCATGCGGCCGACGTGCAGAGTTCCATAGTTGAACGCAACAGTTTCACCTTCATCGCCTGGAAAATTCACGAATTCCACGGCATCGATGTCGAACTTCGGTGTAAACTTGATCTTGGTCCCCAGGTTCTCCGCCTCGAAATCATAGTCACGCTTGTGGGAGCCAGGCGCAAGCGACAAGCCGTTCTGGGCTGCATTGACTTCGACACCCATCCAGACTTTCGTCCGGTTCTTGCCCTCGGGAACCGGCCAGGAATAATAATCCCAGAACCAGGAATCGCGATGCGGAAAGCCAACGTCCTGCAGCATGTTTGGCCGGGTGGCGCGCATTGTGATCTGCTGATGCCCGATGTTATCTTCGTCTGAAAGCGAAAAGTCACCGACCGCCTCGCGGAATGTGTCGAAGATCGACATCTGCAACATTTCTTCAACGTCACTTTTCGGAAGGATGCGCCCAGTCTTCGTCAGCATCTTGCTGTGGTCTACACCGTCACAAACCGTGTGATATTGATGAAGGGGCGCGCTTTCGATCAATTCGGCCGCCTGCGACCCGTGGAGATTATAGGCGTTATAAGTAAGGCGTCGGTGCAGAATTTTTCGAACACGCTCCAACTCATCTGGTTTGAGTTTTGGTCCGGCAAGAAAACCAACGTCGCCGCCGAAGTTCTCTTCGGTTCGGATCCCGGCGAACCAGTCAGCCGGTGGCGTGTGGTTCCAAATCTGTTCGCCCGAAATATCAGCGCGCGCAAACGCACCTTGTCTGCTTTCCGCTAAACCCTGTTGCACAACACAGTCCTCTGACCAATGCGAGCGCATGGCGCTTCGCCGCTCAACGGGATCCGGGACGTGCTCAGCGTGTTCTGCTGCATGGAGAAGTGCTAAACTTCGGCCGATCAATAGACCAGTCAGCGCGTTCTCGGATCCACCCACCTGCAACGCGCATCGGCACTCCCATGACCGATATCGCGCGCAACTCATCGTGTGGAAACCACTTGCATTAAGATGCGTCAAGCGACCCAACAGCATAAACGATCACCAAAGGCTGTATATTCAACCCAGGGTTGTTTGTTGGGGTGGTTATGCCATTTTCCACACAGGATTGATGTAACAAGGCCTCATATCGGGAACCCGCAGTCGTGAGCGGATATTCGAATCTGACTGCTGAATGGTACACAGCTCAGCATCAACACAGCGGCGGTACTTACGATGTACGATATGGCCATCATCGGCGGGGGCATAAACGGGTGCGCGATAGCACGCGATGCTGCAGGGCGCGGTTATTCGGTGTTCCTTGCGGAAAAGGGTGATCTCGCATCGGGGACATCGTCCGGAGCGACGAAACTGATTCACGGTGGATTACGCTATCTTGAGCACTACGAATTTCGGCTCGTCCGTGAGTCTCTGACAGAACGTGAAACACTCTGGTCGATCGCACCTCACATTATATGGCCAATGCGGTTTGTTCTCCCTCATCACAGCGATTTGCGTCCGGCATGGCTGCTCCGCCTTGGGCTGTTTCTGTATGACCACATCGGTGGACGCGAGAGGTTACCCGGCACACGGACGCTGGATTTGAAGCAAGATGTCACTGGCACGCCGCTTCGGGCAGGTTTCTCCAGGGGCTTCGAATACTCAGATTGTTGGGTCGACGATGCCCGCTTTGTCGCTCTCACGGCACGAGATGCCGCCAACAAGGGAGCTGACATCCGCACACGCACTGAAATTACAGACGCAGCGCGAGCTGAAAATCATTGGTCCCTGACTGCGAAAGATATGCGCTCCGGTGCCGAGGAAAAAATACAGGCACGTATTGTCGTCAACGCAGCCGGGCCCTGGATCGATCGCGTGCTGTCCGGTGTGTTCCGCGCAAATGATGCCACGAACATTCGCCTCGTGCAGGGCAGCCACATCGTGATCCGCCGTCGCTTCGGTCATGATCGTGCCTACATCTTTCAGAACGCCGACGGTCGCATCCTGTTTGCAATTCCATACGAGAATGATTTCACACTCATCGGAACCACCGATCACGATCAGGACGTCGATCCGGATACTGCGACAATCACCGAAAAGGAAACGCAGTATCTGTGCGCGGCCATCTCGGAATACCTGCGGGAACCTGTGACACCGGACGATGTCATATGGAGTTATGCGGCGGTTCGGCCGTTGTATGACGATGGCGAGAGCGACGCGAAAACCGTAACGCGCGACTACGTTCTGTCACTGGACGCCAAAGGCAATGGCTCTGCGTTGCTCAATATTTTCGGTGGGAAATTGACAACCTGTCGATGCCTTGCGGAAGATGTGATCGAGAAACTGGCGGAACATTTGCCGTCTGTCGAAACGCGCAGATCTGGCTGGACAGGCCACGAGCCCCTTCCAGGGGGAGACTTTCCAGTTGACGGTGTTGGGAACCTTATCGCTAATCTGCAAACGGATTATCCGTTTCTCTCGTTACAAACGGTACAGCGGTTCACGCGAGCGTACGGTACAAATGCACCAGATGTATTACGGGATGCGGGAAACGTTGATGATCTCGGATTTCATTTCGGTGCCGATCTCTACCAACGTGAGGTCGTATATCTCGTGAGAAACGAGTGGGCGCAAACGGCGGAAGATATCGTCTGGCGCAGGACCAAGTTGGGTTTACGCATGACAGCAGACGAGATTGCTACGCTTGATGCCTGGTTGAAGGAAAACTTGATGGCGCATGTCGCCTGAAATAACAGCGCTGGGCCCAAGAGAGCAGAAGGTAACACGATGTCAAAGTACATTCTCGCCATTGATCAGGGTACGACGTCCAGCCGTGCACTACTGTTTGACGCCAACCTTAGGGTTGTGGAGAAGGCTCAGCAAGAATTCCCACAAATCTTCCCACAATCCGGGTGGGTGGAACATGACCCGGAGAATATCTGGGATACGACAGTTGCAACCTGCAAGACAGCGATCACAAAGAGCGGCGTTCCCGCCAGCAACATCGCTGCGATTGGCATCACGAACCAGCGCGAAACAACGGTCGTTTGGGAGAGGGCGACAGGCAAACCGATCCACAACGCGATCGTTTGGCAGGATCGGCGAACCGCCGACACATGCACGCAGTTGAAGCGCGAAGGGCAAGAGCCAGACATTACTGCGAAGACCGGTCTGCTGCTCGATCCTTATTTTTCCGCAACAAAGATCGCCTGGATGCTGGACAACGTGGAAGGCGCGCGTACGGCAGCAGAACGCGGTGAACTCGCGGCTGGCACGATCGACAGTTTCCTGCTTTGGCGACTGACAAACGGCGAAGTTCACGCAACGGATGCCACGAATGCCAGCCGCACCATGCTCTACGATATCAACCGCAATGCGTGGTGCGCAGAGTTGTGTCGCCTGTTCAATGTGCCGATCTCGATACTGCCGGAGGTGCGCGACAGCGCCGCAGATTTCGGTGTGAGCGATCCCGCTATTCTCGGGGCAGCCATTCCAGTTGCAGGGATCGCCGGTGATCAGCAGGCAGCAACCGTCGGTCAGGTGTGTTTTTCACCCGGCATGATGAAGTCCACCTACGGAACAGGTTGCTTTGCGTTGCTGAACACCGGGGCAGAGCCTGTGCGATCGACAAACAGGTTGCTCACAACAATCGCCTACCAGCTGGATGGCAAACCGACTTATGCCCTTGAAGGATCGATCTTCATAGCAGGAGCCGCGGTGCAATGGTTGCGCGACGGACTGGGCATTATTGACGATGCCGCGGAGTCCGGATCACTCGCGCACAAGGCAGATCCAACACAGGATGTCTTTTTAGTCCCCGCCTTCACCGGCCTCGGCGCACCCTGGTGGGATGCTGATGCGCGCGGTGCACTCTATGGTTTGACGCGCAATACGGGGCCGAAGGAACTGGCGCGCGCCGCCCTGGAAAGCGTGTGCTTTCAGACATTCGATCTTCTTGATGCCATGAAAGCAGACTGGAAAAAGGATCAGGACACGGTATTGCGGGTCGATGGCGGCATGGTCGCGTCGGACTGGACCATGCAACGTCTTGCCGACATCCTGGACGTTCCTGTGGATCGACCAACAGTTCTGGAAACCACTGCCCTCGGTGCAGCATGGTTGGCGGGGCATCAGGTGGATCTTTATCCGGGGCCAACGGAGTTTGCCCGGACATGGTTGAACGAAAAGCGCTTTGAACCTGGAATGGAGCCTGGTGAACGCGCGCGTCGCCTCTCGGGATGGGCTGATGCAGTTCAGCGTACATTGAGCCGATCACGCGAAGTGTGACGAGAGGACGGGATGCTGTTCAGGGGCTACGTAAAATCCGAAGGAAAAAATACATCCGATTGCCCTGCATCCGTGATCAATAAACCACACCGTGTTGCAACCGGTTTTCATCTTCCCCACCTAGGCAAACAAGGCACACGCGTGTGCCGGAATAAGGGGGAACGAAATGTCCACAATCATACAATTTTTCGCCGTCAACGGAGCCACCATTGTCTTTGCAGTTGCAGTCGCTCTTCTGATTGCAGCTATCTGGACCTGGTCCAGGCATCGGCTTGTGACGGCGTGCCTGTCGCTGGTTGGAGCGGTGCTATTGTCAGGGGTTTGGTATCTCGGGTTTTCGGAGGCACGTGTCACCGATCTCGCAGCACAACTGCGTGCCGAGCGCGCATTGACTTCGGAATTGAAGGACGATGTTGAGGTCGCCAAGGCCCGCACGGATGACGCTGTCGATGATCTGAATGCTGCATTGAAGGTTCATGCGAACCAACTGGCCCGATTGCACGTGCAGGCTGAACGGCTCTCGAGTAGCCTTGGTTCTGAAGCGCGTCTGGAACCAGTAAGCGATATAGATTGGTCGGCAACGGCAAAAGTCAGCCGCGATAGCAATGCGAAGCGCTACACGGCAACGCGGCGCCGTATCGAATCTCTCGACGCACAAATCGATGCATTGAACCAACGCCTGGCCACTGCAATGAGTTCGGTGCGAAATGTCGCGAAAATCGAGCCGGTGTCAAAAAGTCTGAAACCGGAAATCAGGGCTTTGCGCAAGTCGCTCGCCTACGGATTGAAAACAGATGATTACGAGGTTGAAGTCCTTCCGGACAACGAAGTGGTCCGCGGTCAAACCGGAAAATACTACGTCATCGATCTCAAGGACGCGCAATCTGGTCTGAAGTTTCGGTTTCCTGGCGGCAAGTACACGCTCTCCCGATCTGATGCGTCTTTCCGCAAGGCGTTGAACAGGTTTGTTGGCGATGTTGCTGGGAAGTTGGAGAAAAACGTGCGATATGGATTTTTTGTCCGCGGCAGCGCAGACAGTGTTCCATTTCGCGGGCGTCAACTTGAGGACTATCGTTACGACGAAGTTGATTATCTGCAGGCTGTAGGAGATGGGCGTTACAAGCTTGGAACGCGAACACGCGCTGTACGCGCTTCGATCAAGAATACGGACCTGCCATTTCTGCGTGCGCGGTTCCTGAAAGACGTTGTTGCGACGACCTATCCCGTCACGAAGCCCGTGATACTTGAAGGAACGATCACCGATCGCAAGAACAACGAAGATCGCAACGTCGAGCTTATTCTTTACGTCGATTGGTAAGAGGCCATGAACGCGGCATGTATGGATTGTTGAAATACGCGCCGCGTTCGAAGGACCTTCAGTCTGGATCGCGACCTTCTGCGAGCGCACTCAAAACAGCTTGGGCACTTTTCAAATATTCTGATTTCGTTCCGCCCTTCATACGGTTCCAGGTGGAATAGGCGCGTCCAATCCGTGGATTGGTTTGTAATTTTTTCTCATTGCGCACGAGAAAATCCCAGTAAAGAGGATTGAATGGGCAGGCTCCGGGGCCCGTTTTTTTCTTCACATCATAGTGGCATCTGTCACAGTAATCCGACATCTTCGAGATGTAATTTCCGCTCGCTGCATAAGGTTTTGATCCGAGCAATCCACCGTCCGCAAATTGACTCATGCCGAGCGTGTTCGGCAACTCCACCCATTCATAAGCATCCGCATAAACGGTCAGATACCATTCGTGCACTTCACGTGGGTTGACGCCGACCAGCATGGCAAAGTTGCCTGTTATCATAAGCCTCTGGATGTGATGCGCGTAGGCTTCTTCTTTGGTCTGGGTAATGGCATCTGCAAGGCACGTCATTTTTGTTTCCCCTGTCCAGTAGAAGCCTGGCAGTGCTTTTGTAGCATTGAAATAGTTCTGTTCGACATACTCAGGCATTTTCAACCAGTAGATACCGCGGACATATTCGCGCCATCCGATAATCTGGCGTACGAATCCCTCTACGGCATTCAACGGTGCGTGTCCGTCATGATAGGATTGCGCGACACGCTGACAGACCTCCAGAGGGTCCAGCAGACCGGCATTGATGTAGAGGGACAAGATCGAGTGATAAAGAAACCGTTCCCCGATCAGCATCGCATCCTGATAATCGCCGAACAAAGGCAGGGCCTCGACGATGAACTGGTCCAGCGCAGCTTTGGCATCTGCAGTCGTTACGGCGAACCAGAACGGTTCCAGATCCCCGAAGTGATCTGGAAACGTTCTGGCGACGAGTTTCAGAACGTCTTGCGTGATCGCATCCGGTTCGACCTGACGAGGCTTTGGCATGAAGAGGCTGGATGTGGCAGGCTTGCGGTTTTCGGAGTCAAAATTCCATTTGCCACCGGCTGGTTCACCCTCCTCCATCAACAGTCCGGTTTTCTTCCGCATCTCGCGATAAAAATATTCCATCCGCAACTGTTTGCGACCGTTGGCCCAGTTTGAGAATTCTTCTCTCGACGCAATGAAGCGACCATCCGGCAAGATGTCGACGGGCAACCCGAACGTACCGGACCAACCCCGCATGGCATACAGAACGCGCCACTCCCCGGGTTCCGTCACAACAATGCGCTCCGGTGTGCTGGCGTGGACGGCGCGCTCAACCTCGTTCGTGAACGATCCCCGGTTGAGCGGATCGTCGAGCTTCACATAGTCGACGGTCCATCCATCCGACCGTAGCTGTTCGGCAAAATGGCGCATGGCCGAAAACAAAAACGCAATCTTCTTCTTGTGATGTTTGACATAGGTCGCCTCCTCCATCACCTCGACAAGCAACACGCGGTCGCGCGCCGGATCACCCGCGTCGAGGGA